>NZ_CAXAHB010000102.1:0-4755 GCF_963968385.1 uncultured Oceanicoccus sp. | reverse complement strand
AAACCAAAGTGAATACCCGAACTCGATTAAAGAGCGGAGAAACATTGCTGATATCCGGTTATCAGCAGTCTATGAATTCTACCAAGAACTCTGATTATTTTGGTGTCGATCTTTTTGGTCACAGGGATTCAGCCTCGAACAGGCATGAAGTGATGGTGTTATTAACCCCCGTTATTTTGGATAACTAGACTGATGGCATTTATTTCTACTGATAATAGCGATATTGAGTTTGTGGTTAACCCGGTACGCGAGTATTCGGCAGCCACCGGCAGAGCTCAGCTGCTGCGTGAAATACGTGACAAAACCCAAGAATACGGCGATTTTTGTCATGTTCGAAAATTAAATGACGGATACGCTATTGCCTACAGTCATGATCGCGGCTATCTACTGGGCGAGTCTGTTGCGCGCCACTTTGACTACCCTGAAAACCTGATCTGGTGTGAAAATATTGATAACGATCGTCAGGACGACGCCAGGATAGCCATTGTTATTGTGCGCAACCAAAAAATTATGCTGGATGCAGAATTACCGGCAACCGTGGTGGCAGACGATATTGGTATGGGTATTGGCGCGGGCGACGAAGTTTTCGATATTTATACCTATGGTGAGGTGCCGGTCAAACAATCAACCGAGTCCGCTGACTCTAACGATATGGTCATAGACCCTGCCAGAACAGGAAATTTTGTCACCTTAAATCAAGGCATTATTAACCTTATTATCCCCGATAAGTCTGATCGCTTGTCGTCACCTGCCAAGGCGGTAACCCGAGCAGGTCTTGTCAGTCATGCCTGGAAATATGCTGTGGGTCTGGCAGCGCTTTCGGCATCATTTTATTGGGGGTTTATTTATACGCCCCCGCCTCCACCAAAGCAGGTGATAAAGGTCGTTGATAACTACAAAAGTTACCGGGTTGAGCTGCAGTCTATTTCGCCCTCAAATGCTCTGTTGTTATTGGGCAATGACTATCTGCGTCTTTTGACCCTGAGCCGCTGGGAGCTTGCAACAATGCAAATAAGCGACGATAAGCGTACGGGTTATAGCCTTCGATCCTCTGTGCCGGATTATCAGCAAGCTGCGGATTTTGCCGAAAGTTTTGACAGTACATTTGCTATTAAGCAGCGTGATATTGTGCTGAGGAAAAGCCTGCCAGACAATCTGGCCAGAGCAGAGCCAAAAAAAATGGTTTCACTGGATGAGTTGACCATCAACTTGCTTAACGATTTATCCTTAAACCCCAACTTGAGCGCATCTCTGGGCAAGTATTCCGGTAATAACCATTATCGAAAACGTCAATTAAGTTTGAGTGCACAGCAAATCTCCCATGCGGATCTTGTTTGGTTGGCCAGTATTTTGGATGGCCGGCCATTAAATTTAAATAGCGCCTCGTTTAGTGTCAGCCGATTTAGCTTTTCCGGCGATATTACTCTCACTTTATTTGGGTACTAGTATGAACAACAAAACTATTGCACAGTCGGCAGTCTTTATCGTGATTTTTGCGGTTGTCATTTGGTTGGCTGCTGATATGTTTTTGGAGGGCAGTCCCGAAACTGCCAATACAGCGACCGAAACAAAGGTCATTACTCAGCATAGACCACCGCCTGAAAAGGTGTCCTCTGAAACCATGCACGAAGCCACCAGTGCAATACAGTCTCCTGAAGTTAAAATGATCAGTTCTGTATTTAATGAGAAATTTCTTACCCTTCGTCAGGAGCAGTTAAATCTTCAAATAGCACAGGTTATTGCCAGTAAACGCAAGGTGGTCGGCAGTTCTCGTAAGGCCAATCGGACTGCTTTACCATCCTCTGATTACGTTGCCAATGTAGCTGCTGCCAAGGGCAATAGTAGTGCCAGCTCTGCATTCGCAGACGCGACCCTGACGTACTTTGATTATGATCGACAAAAAGCATTGATCCGGTATGACCAAAGGGTCATCCCTGTTTTTAAGGATCAAGCTATCGGTGATATGACCGTAGTAGCCTTGAAGGAAAATGGAGTGCTGATATCAAAGGGAAATACCCACCGTTTACTGATCGCACCCAAAACACGCAATCCTTAGTACGGTTATGGAACAACCGACGAAGTAGCAACTGCTTAACAGGAAAGGAATATCCATGAGCGAAATTGAATTAATTAAGCCCAAGCTGCATAGCAAACAAGCGGAGGAGATAGCTGCCAAGGCCAACCTGCCAGTAATCACCGATCTGATGCAGTTGTCTTCTCTGCAATTATTAAATAACAGCAAACTGGTAGCCAAGGCAAAAGAAAAGCATATTGCGTTGCTTGCCAATGGCCAGCTGTTGTGTGCCGACCCTTTTGACATAAGTGTCCGTACCATTAAAACCATGGCAGAGCGGGCTGGGTTTGCTAACAAAACCTTTGTGACTACCGGTGATATTATTGATGCTGTATTTGAATCGGCCGGTGATCAAATAGCAGCCTTGGCTGAAAAGGATAGTGACCCGTTTAGCGATACCAAAGCGCAAAGAACACTGGATGAGATTCTGGAGCAAGGTATACATTTTGGCGCCTCCGATATTCATATAGAAATTCGTCCGTCGGAAACCTATATTAAATACCGGATATTGGGATCTATCCGGCTGAAATCCAAATTGAGCGTTAATTTGGGCACGGCTGTAGCCAATGTTGCCTTTCGGGTAAAAGCCAATAAGGACTTTAACCTCAAAGAGGTACAACAAGGTGCCTTTAATGCGAATTGGTCAGGCGGGCAAACCCGGCTCCGGATCAACTACCAGCCCTGTAGTGGTGGTGGTGATGTTGTTATGCGTTATCTGTCAGTGGGCGATGAGCAAGAGGCACCGCCCTTATCCAAGCTGGGGTTTGATCCTCTGCATCAGGAAATTCTGGAAACCAATCTGCGCAAGGGTGATGGCATTATCCTGATAGCCGGCCCGACAGGCTCCGGTAAAACCACCGCCCTGGCAAGCCTGTTAAATGAAGTCCCTGACGACCGTAAAATCTATACCATTGAAGACCCGGTAGAAAAAATAATCCCCAACGCTTCCCAGATTAATGTTAGTGGCAACGCTGATGATTCAGAAGATCTGTCGGAAAAATACACTTTGTATCAGAAAAATATTCTACGGCAGGACCCGGATGACATTATGATTGGCGAGGTGCGCGACCTGTCAGTGGCCGAAACCGCATTGCATGTCGCCACCACCGGCCATATGGCACTGGCTACCATTCATACCAATGGCGCCTTGCCCATTATTATTCGCCTGCATGATATTGGTATTTCCTGGGAAAAGCTGTCCAGCCCCGGTTTATTGCGTGCACTATCCTATCAGCGTCTTACCCCCTGTCTGTGTGAAAATTGCAAAATCAGCTTCTCTGCGATGCCTGCCGATCATCCCTACAACAATAACCGCAAATTATTATCAGCCAAATTGCGTATCGATGACTATATGCGCGATTTTATGCAGCACTGTAAGCAGCGCAATATTCACTGTGCTCCCTATGTGATTAACCCGCAGGGTTGCAGTCAGTGTGATGGTGGCTTTAACGGCCGTACCGTGCTGGCAGAGGTGATCAATATCGACAGGGCAGTAAGGCGCTATATCCACGAAGGCGATATGCTCGGCCTGGAGGAATACCTGCATAAGATGGGTTGGGAAAATATTACCGACCACGCTATGCACCTGGTGCGCCAGGGCCTTGTTGACCCGTATTTTGTGGACAGCATCGTTGGCCCGATTGGTGCTGATGATGAAGAAAACAGCTTTGATTATAACGCGCAGCGTAGAAAACTCAGTGATCGGGTTGCCGATCAGCCTGCCGTCGAGGAGAGTGCCTGATGGATCTGAATATCTTGTTGGATGCCGAGTATTGGCAGCGCTATATGATCACCAAATGGCGGCAAACGGTGTCCTTTAATACCAAGGCTCAAATTATCTTACTTGAAGATCTTATCAGTCAAATTGATGCGGGTGTTCCGACAATTAATGCGTTTACCTTGTTTTCTGCCAACTATCAGGGTGACACCAAGCAGGTTTGTCTGTCGGTTATCCGCGCATTAAACGAAGGCGGTTTAATGGTAGACGGTTTTAAAGGGTGGTTTCCCGAGCAAATTATTATCTCGATACGCGTTGGTGAACAGCGCGGTCTGTTGGTCAAAACCTTAAGGAATGTGATTGATTATCTGCAGGCCAATTCCGGCGGGGTCACCCTGTTTCTCTCTAAAAGCGCCTATTCCTTGATGATTATGATTATGGCATTTGTTATGGCTGTGAATGTCAACGATGGTTTTTACACTGTAGTTAAAGAGATCAAGCCGATGGAAGAGTGGCCCTCGGATGCAGCAACGATTTATGCCTTTTGGCAGTTTATGATTCAAAACTGGTGGTTGCTGCTGTTATCGCTGTGTGCTGTGGGTGCGTTTATCAGTTATCAGCTAGCCAACTCGGTGGGCAATATCCGTAGCCTGATGGATGATCTGCCGATTTATAAGCAATACCGCTTGCAGCAAGGTGCGGTATTTTTAAAAAATCTTGGCCTGCTGTTGCAAAACGGTACCTCGCTTAATGAATCACTAACCGAAATTGAAAAGGGTTCTACTCCCTATATGAAATATCACCTGCGGCGTATGCGTCATAAACTGGCCACAGGGGATGGAAATGAAGGTGACGTGCTCAACACCGGTCTATTGCAGACTGAAACCATTAACCGGCTGCGAACCTTGGCAGATGTTAGTGATTTTGAGGTGGCAATGGTACGGCTGGGTGAGCAAACATTAAC
>NZ_CAXAHB010000101.1:0-4855 GCF_963968385.1 uncultured Oceanicoccus sp. | reverse complement strand
ATCGTTGATTTACCACAGTAGCTACCTATCTCCAGTGCCGGCGCTTTGGCCGACATGGCAAGTGCTGTGTGATACAGCGCCGCTGCCTCATCATCAGCAAGAAACCCTTTTACCTGATCGATATCAATAGGGAGTTCAATAGAGGGCTTAATAGAGCGTTCAATAGTCATAATAGGGCATAGGCCTGATGCAGAAAATCAGCGGGCAAGATAACGGAAATGCCCGTGGGCAGCAATAAGACTTATGCTATGATGCGCCAAAATTAATCGCTTTTTATTGCTCGGGACGCTATCGCCAATGAAATTATCCATGCCTCGCTTTGATCAAGCCCAAGTATTGGTGGTGGGCGATGTGATGCTCGACCGTTATTGGCATGGCGGCACTTCTCGTATTTCGCCGGAAGCACCGGTACCGGTGGTGAAAGTGGGCCAAACCGAAGACCGGCCCGGTGGTGCTGCCAATGTGGCGTTAAATATTGCCGCGTTGGGTGCCGGCGTGTCATTAACCGGCTTGGTAGGTAAAGACGAAGCGGCGGTAGCTCTGGCAGAAACTTTGTCAGCGGCGCAGGTACACAGCGACTTTCAAGTGGTAGCCAGTCACCCCACAATTACCAAGTTGCGGGTGATTAGTCGGCATCAGCAATTAATTAGAATGGATTTTGAAGATAGCTTTAGTGCTGAAAATGCCCTCTCATTATCAACCAAAGCGCGGCAGTTATTACAGGCGGGTGTTGGTGCGCTGGTGTTATCGGATTATGCCAAAGGCGCATTAGATGATCCCCAGCCTTTAATTCAGGCGGCCAGATCTGCGGGTATTCCAGTGTTGGTAGATCCCAAGGGATCAGATTTTTCACGCTATAACGGCGCCACTCTATTAACCCCCAATCTGCATGAGTTTGAAACTATTGTTGGCCCCTGCGTCAATGAAGAAGAGCTGGTCAATAAGGGCGAACAGTTGATCCTTGAACATCAGCTGCAAGCACTATTAGTTACTCGAGGCGAGCAGGGTATGACACTGTTGCGTCCCAATAAACCAGAATTACACCTGCCGGCCCGAGCGCGTGAGGTATTTGATGTCACCGGTGCTGGCGATACTGTGATTTCAGTGCTGGCCGCCTCGTTGGCAGCGGGCGAGCCTTTGCCGCAAGCGGTAGCTCTGGCCAACCTTGCCGCCAGTATTGTTGTGGCCAAGTTGGGTACAGCCGCCATTAGTGCGCCTGAGCTACGCCGTGCCGTGCAAGCTGAAAAGGGTTCGGAGCGGGGGGTATTAAGTCTGGAGCAATTGCAGGTTGCTTTACAGGATGCCCGTGCCGATGGCGAGAAGGTGGTGTTTACCAATGGCTGTTTTGATATTTTGCATCCCGGTCATGCCGGCTATCTGGAACAGGCTCGCGCCTTAGGTGACCGCTTGGTCGTGGCGGTCAATGGTGATGAGTCTATCTCGCGCTTAAAAGGCCCAGGCAGACCGATCAATCCGGTAGAAAGCCGTATGGCGCTTCTGTCCAAGCTGGAGTCGGTGGATTGGGTGATCTCCTTTGATACCGATACGCCGGAACAATTATTAGCCGCTTTACGTCCGGATATTTTAGCCAAAGGCGGCGACTACGATAAAAGCAGTGTTGTCGGTTGGGAAATCGTTGAGGCTTATGGCGGTGAAGTGAAAGTTTTATCCCTGTTTGATAACTTCTCAACCACCGCCATCGTAGAGAAAGTGTTAGATAAAAGCCAACAGGCAGATTAATCATTCACCCTGCAAGGGTCTAAATAGCAGCAGTATTTTTAGCTATCGCTTTAACGACCGCTGCAACATTCGCTGTTAAATGCTTCGGATTAATCGTACCAACAATGGCACTGCTAACACCGGCATGCGAAAAAATAAAATCCATACTAGCCTGTATCGGATCTTCCCCCGCCAAACAAATATGCCCGCTGGCAAACGCTTTTTTAATTAACAGGCCCTTATTGTTTTGCTCACAAAAATCGATCACCGGCTGTTCATCTTTATAATCAAGATTAAACGTGGCCATCACCGCATCGGTTTTTTGCGCCGCAGCCAATCCGCCAGCAACCGTTTTAGTGGAAACGCCATAAGCTCGGATTAGCCCCTGCTGTTTGCAGCGTTGCAATTCTTCCAATACTTCCTGTTGCTCAATCACATTTAAGTCATTGCCATCCGAATGTACCAGTACCATATCGATAAAGTCAGTGTTAAGGCGTTTCAAACTGCGCTCAATACTAAAGCGCGTATGTTTGGCACTAAAGTCAAAACAGGACTTGCCGTTTTCAAATTCTTCACCCACCTTTGAGCAAATCACCCAGTTCTGCCGTTGTCCTTTTAACAAAGAGCCTAGACGCTGTTCGCTAATACCATAGGCCGGCGCGGTATCAATCAGATTAATCCCCAAGTCGCGGGCAAGATCAATCAGGCGTATCGCAGCTTTATCGTCAGGAATGGTAAAATCGTTAGGATATTTCACCCCCTGATCGCGCCCCAGTTTTACCGTGCCTAAACCGATTGGGCTGACATCAATACCGGTGTTACCGAAGGGGCGTGTGATTAAGGCTTCACTCATCTAAATAAGGTTTCCCAACAGGGGGTGCCAATAGCGGGGGTTTTAAAATGATGTAAATTTGCCGGTACATTATCGCCACTGGGCGCAGTGTGATTTTGCTTTAGTAGTGTACAGATTTCATCAGCCATATTGGGCGCTAGGGTTAGCTTGGTCGGCCAGCTGACAATAACATTGCTAGAATTGTTGGCCGTTTCAGCAAAGGCTTTATCCGGTTTGAGCAAGCCTTTTTGTTTGGGCTCGGCACGGTCAACATACAGTACGGCCCATTCACTCTCGCTAAAATCCAGCCACGGAAATAAATCGTTAAGTTCGGCTTTGGCTTGTTCAATTAATGCCTCGTCACTGAGTACAACGCCGTAAGTAGCCAGATCGCCACCCAGATACCAGACGTTTTTGCCATCTTCTGTTGCATGGCTGGAAATCGTTAGGCGCGGTGATGGGTTGCTGCCCATACAGTGGGCATAAAGTGCATGGGGGTAATGATGTTTAACCAGCACTTGTTTTAACGGCCGACGTTGCATCGCCGGTTTTTTTATCGACAGCATGGAGCAGAGTTGTTCGTTGCCTTCGCCGGCGGTAAAGACAAATTGATTGGCTGTTAGTGTGATGGCGTTTTCTCCATCACTGGCCACTAGGGTATCCACCGAGCCATCGGCTTTTTGGCTGAATGCACTGCGCTGCCAATCAATGCTAAAAATACGGTCACGATAGTTATCGGCCAGTGCATTAACCACAGAGGGCACATCCAAGACTAAGTCGACCAACTTATACAGCGCGCCTTTAAAGGCGTTATCCTGAAAGACAGCGGGGCGCTCTGCTTTGCTAACATTATCAACTCGACCGCGGGTGACTTTGCTGGCAAAAAAGGAGGTCACTTTGGAGCTGATCGATGAACTGGACCACATATAAAAATGTTCACTTAGCACCTTTGCTTGACGTAAATCCACATCGCCTTCACCCTTAAGACAGCGGCGCCAGTGGTCTGGCATATCGGCAATCGCTTCCGAAGCTCCGGTCAGCGCGCCGCCTAACGCATATTTGATGCCGCCATGGATCATCCCTTGAGAGGCGATGGTTTGCTCGCCACCCAAATCACCCTGTTCCAAGAGTATGGCGTTATAGCCGTCATTGCATAAGCGGTTAAGTAGCCATAAGCCTGCTATGCCGCCGCCAATAATGGCGATATCTACAGTTGCTGTATTGGTAGTCATTAAGTCATTAGTTACAAGAATAGAAGTTTTAAGTATATCCTGTTTCAGCAGGGCTGGTCACTGTCGGGTTAAATCGCTATGCTTCCAACATCTTACTGATCGGCAACCCTAACATTATGGCTCGCTACTTTTATAGTGCGTTTTTTTACTTACTCACTCCGCTAATTCTGCTGCGGTTACTCTATCGTGCTAGCAAGGCTGCGGCTTATGGTCGGCGTATTGCCGAGCGCTTTGGTTTTTTTACTACCCCCAAATTTGAAAATACCATTTGGGTGCATGCGGTTTCAGTGGGCGAAACTATTGCCGCAGCTCCACTGATTAAGCGACTGCAACAGCAGTATCCCAATGCTTCGATTGTTGTTACCACCATGACCCCGACCGGATCTGATCGAGTCAGGGCGCTGTTTGGTGATTCTGTGTTTCATGTGTACGCACCTTATGATTTGCCCGGTTCAATCCTGCGGTTTATAAAACGCGTGCAGCCAAAATTATTGGTTATTATGGAAACTGAATTATGGCCCAATACGATTCATTATTGTCGTCGCTGTTCTATTCCTGTGGTATTGGCTAATGCACGATTATCGGCCAAGTCAGCGGCGGGCTACCGGCGCTTGGGTTGGTTAACGAGGCCCGTGCTTAATAATTTAACCAAAGTGGTTGCTCAAAATAGGGCAGATGCGAATCGATTTTTGGCTTTGGGTTTGGCCGACACTAAAATGGTGGTTAGCGGCAGCATCAAGTTTGATGTGGTTATTGATGACGCTTTAATTGATCAGGCGCAAGCGCTTAAGTATCAGTGGAGCGATCAAGGCCAGCGGTTAATCATTATCGCGGCTAGCACCCATCAAGGTGAAGATAGCATTATTCTCGAAGCGTTTGAGCAAGTTATAGCAACAATATCGAATGCGCTACTAATTATTGTCCCGAGACACCCTGAACGTTTTGCGCAAGTGACCAAGCTTTGCGAGCAACGTTTTTCCGTTGCGCGACGCTCAAAAAACGTTACCGTTTCCGCTGCAACGCAAGTGTTAGTCGGTGATACCATGGGCGAGTTGTTATTACTCTATGGTTG
>NZ_CAXAHB010000100.1:0-4910 GCF_963968385.1 uncultured Oceanicoccus sp. | reverse complement strand
CAGCAGCGGCTGGTACCGGCAATTCATTGTTATCACCCATTTCTGCATCCAGATCAAAAAGATCGATATCGTCTAGGTCCGCCAAGTCCAAATCATCATCAAATTCATCAAGGTCAAAATCGATAGTGTCATCAATTGAGTGATCGATATGGCTCGGCAACCCATCCAACCAATCGGCGGCCCCTTCGGCGCTAGCCAGCATGGTTTTAACCTCATCGATGGCCACAGCATCGCCCAAACTTTGTAACATCCTATACTGCTGCTGAAACTCCAACTTATCGCGAGTTTCGAGATAAGCCTTTAACAGCTTTATTTGCAGATCAATACGACCTGGTTGCTGGTGGAGTGCAGAGCGAAGTAAACCAATCGCTTGCTGATAATGACCAAAGGCCATATAAATTTCGGTCTCGGCCATAACATCACCGATATCAGAAGCTGCAGTAGCTGCCGGTGATACCACCGGTTCGGAAGGCTCAGCATTTTCAAGCGAGATTGTGTCCTGATCACTTTCCTCAGTGCTATCAATCTGTTTTATATTATCGTTAGTCATATACTGCTCTGGCTCGACGGTGGAATTGTCCGCCTCAGCAGTGTCCTTGTTGCTGGCTAGATCAGTATGCTTCTCACGTCTTAAAAGCAGAACTGTTATTGCCACCAATAACAAAGCGCCGGCACCACCGACATAAAAACGGTTATTCCATATCCACTCTACCCACTCCATCACAGATTCAGGCACTGCGGTTGATGGTGGGTTAGCTACTTGAACCATCTGCTCAGACAAAGCTGCTGCTTCGGCACGAGCTTGAGCCACCTCATCGTCTACACGAGTTTGTAAATCGGCTAACTGACGCTCTTTAAGTTCCAACAGACGCTGCAGCACCGCCAATCTCGCTTCCATATCATCCAGACGAATCAGTAATTCCTGATTATCACGTTCAGCCTTATCCAGATTTTCCGCGCTGGCAGCCAGCTCACTTTCTAAGGCCGCGCTGTCGGCTGAGTCGAGACTTTCAACGTCAATCGAATCATCACTATTAGCGTTGGTAACAATGGACAAACGAGGCTGCTCCGAATAGGAAGTTTCACTAGCATCAGCAACACCAAGTTGCGGCTCCGATAACTCCACAGGACGCCAAGAACGGTTTTGATTGGCGACTTCATTTAAGGCTTGTGTTTCAGAAACCGAAATATCCTCTTGCGTAGGCAGGCGCAATAGAGAGCCTTTCTTTAAATGATTGATATTGTCTTCAAAGGCCTGAGGATTTAAACGCTGAATCGCCAGCATAGTTTGCTGTACGCTAACCGCTTCGGAGGGACGGCTTTTTAGTGCAATTCTCCACAAGTTGTCATTGGCGCTGACACGGTATTGTTTGTCAGAAGAGGCGGTTGCAACGGACTGGTCATAGTTCGGCAAATCTACCAGCACGGTATATTCACGCAGTAAGCGACCATCAGGCCAGCGGGTTTCAATCAGAAAATTAAGATAAGGCTCAACCACGGGGTCGCGGCTGGTTAACCTAATAACACCACTACCCTGACCATCCAGTTCAACCTTAAAATCAACACCGGTCAGGAAAAAATTTCTGCTAATGCCGGCATGATTAAAATCTTCGGGGTCGGCCAGCCTGGCAACTATTTGGCTATCATCAAGGTCAGCTGTATTCTGCAAAGCAATTTCTGCTTCCAGCGGCTGATTTAAAGACGTTAAAATGGAAAGCTCACCCAGACCCAACGCATTGGTCATATTGGCCTGTAGGATTCCAATCGCCGCAATCATCATCGCCAGCTTTTTAGATACCATAATCGTTCCTTTTTTCACCGTTGAGGTGAGTCATTTCATCACAATTATTAGGCAGAAAACCGAGACACTACAGCTCGGCATGTTAAATCTGCCCTGATATACAGCCATCACTCAATATAATAATTCACATTAATTATTTACTGTAAATACTTAATAAATATGAACTTATTAAGTTATTTTACATAAGGGTCTAATCCTCAATCAGAATACGCAACATCCGTCTTAAAGGCTCCGCCGCACCCCATAATAGCTGATCACCGACGGTAAAGGCCGATAAATATTCGGGGCCCATATTCATTTTGCGCAATCGACCAACAGGTATGGACAATGAACCGGTTACCGCCGTTGGCGTTAGCTGCTGCAAAGTAATATCACGGTCATTGGGCACCACTGTCACCCAATCATTCGCAGCCGCCAGCATAGCCTCAATCTCATCCATTGGCACATCGCGGTTTAGCTTTACGGTTAATGCCTGGCTATGACAGCGCATAGCACCAATGCGAACGCAGAGACCATCGATCGGGATGATCGATGAAGCTCCCAGCAGCTTATTGGTTTCAGCCTGGCCTTTCCATTCTTCGCGACTTTGACCGTTATCCAGCTGGCGGTCAATATAAGGCAACAAACTACCGGCTAATGGCGCACCAAAATTATCGACAGGAAAGTCATCACTGCGCATCGATGCGGCAACTTTCCGATCTATCTCCAGAATAGCAGCGGCAGGATTTGCCAACTCATCAATCACCGCACCTTCAATAGCACCCATCTGCCTAATCAGTTCACGCATATTTTGCGCGCCGGCACCACTGGCAGCCTGATAGGTCATTACCGAAGCCCAATCGACCAAGCCGTGGCGAAATAAACCACCCATGGCCATTAACATCAAACTGACGGTACAGTTACCGCCAATAAAGTTTTTAACACCATCAGCCAGCCCTTGTTTAATCATATCCTTATTGACAGGATCGAGGATAATCAACGCATCATCATCCATACGTAAACTGGAAGCAGCATCAATCCAATAACCATTCCAACCGGCACGGCGTAAGGCCGGAAACACAGATTGCGTGTAGTCACCACCCTGACAGGAGATAATCACATCCATGGTCTTTAACTCATCAATATCGCCGGCATCTTTAAGCGGTGGAATCTCAACCCCGATATCAGGCCCCTGCCCACCGATATTGGATGTGGTAAAAAAAACCGGCTGTTCGATATGCTTAAAATCCCCTTCTGCCAGCATCCGCTCCATTAATACAGAGCCGACCATACCGCGCCAACCTACAAAACCTACTCTTTTCATAACACTTAATCTCTAAGCTATCAGTTAATTACGCCTGCAAAGCGGCGGCAACAGCATCGCCCATCGTACTGGTATCAACCAGACGCTTGCCCTCAGAATAAATATCAGCCGTTCGCAAACCTTGATCCAATACATCACCCACCGCTTGCTCGACCGCTTCAGCTGCTTCGGTGGCATTGAGTGAATAACGCAGCATCATGGCCGCCGATAAAATCATCGCCAGCGGATTGGCTTTGCCCTGACCGGCGATATCCGGTGCAGAGCCGTGACAGGGCTCATACATACCACGACCATTTTTATCCAGTGACGCCGAAGGCAACATACCGATGGATCCGGTTAGCATCGCCGCCGCATCCGACAAAATATCACCGAACATATTGCCGGTGACGACAACATCAAACTGCTTGGGTGCGCGCACTAATTGCATGGCTGCATTGTCGACATACATATGGCTCAATTCAACATCGGGATAATCTGCGGCCATTTGCTGCATGACCTCGCGCCATAAAACCGTTGCCTCCAAGACATTGGATTTATCCACCGAACATAATTTTCCACCGCGTTTTTGCGCCGCCTCAAAAGCCATGGCGCCAATACGACGAATTTCTGTCTCGTTATATTTGTAAGTGTTATAGCCCTCTCTTTCGCCGTTTTCCAAGGTGCGAATACCGCGCGGCTCACCAAAGTAAATACCACCGGTTAACTCTCTGACAATAAGAATATCCAAACCAGAAACCACCTCTGGTTTTAACGAAGACGCTTCAGCCAATTGCGGATACAAAATCGCAGGCCGTAAATTACCAAATAGCTGCAGTGCAGAGCGCAGTTGCAACAGGCCTTTTTCCGGACGCAGCTCACGGCCGACATCATCCCACTTGGGACCACCAATAGCGGCAAATAAAATCGCATCTGAGTCTTTGGCCTTGCGCAAGGTTTCATCGGGCATTGGCACACCCGCCACATCAAGCGCCGCACCACCTAATAAGGCTTGATCAAACTCGATAGCCAAATTAAAACGGCTATTAATCACATCAAGGACTTTTCGTGTTTCGGTGGTAATTTCAGGACCAATACCGTCACCTGAAATCACTAAGACTTTTCTACTCACTTTTTAACTCCCATAGAGGCAAAACCCCTTACTGTACGGCGCCAAACAACCAAGGTGATTTTTTTTGATAGTTTCGCTCAAACTCACGAATGGCATCCGCATCTTGCAAGGTAATACCGATATCATCCAGACCATTTAATAAACAATGCTTGCGGAAAGCATCCACCTCAAAAGGAATTTGGTCGCCATCAGGCTTTTCAATTAGCTGCGCTTCCAAATTAACCGTTAGCTGATATCCTTCTGTGGTGTACATTTCTTCAAATAAGCTTTCAACAATCGTTGTATCTAACACAATAGGCAGCAAACCGTTTTTAAAACAGTTATTAAAAAAGATATCCGCAAAGCTTGGCGCAATAATGGCACGAAAACCATAATCCTCAATCGCCCATGGAGCATGCTCACGACTTGAACCGCAGCCAAAATTTTCCCGAGTTAATAAGATCTGTGCGCCCTGATACCGGGGAAAATTAAGCGGAAAATCAGGATTTTTTGGACGCTGACTGCAATCCATATCCGGCTTACCCACATCCAAATAACGCAGCTCATCAAACATAAAGGGACCAAAACCCGAACGCTTGATGGATTTTAAAAACTGCTTGGGGATAATCATATCGGTATCAACATTGGCCCGATCGATTGGCGCGACAATACCTGTCACGGTAGTAAAACTTTTCATTGTCATTCCTCTTTCGCTCTTT
>NZ_CAXAHB010000099.1:0-4911 GCF_963968385.1 uncultured Oceanicoccus sp. | reverse complement strand
GAGTAAAGATAATGTCGCAGGTTAATACTTTGGATGAGCTAAAGCTGGCCGCTTATCTTGAAGCGAATATTGAAGACTTTAAGGGTCCGCTGACAGTGGAGAAATTTCCCGGCGGTCAGTCCAACCCGACGTTCAAAATTACCGCATCTTCCGGTGTCTATGTGCTGCGCCGGCAACCGCCGGGCGAGCTGTTGAAATCTGCTCACGCCGTTGATCGGGAATACCGCGTGTTGGACGCGTTGGCAAAAACAGAAGTGCCAGTGGCCAAGGTTTATCACCTGTGCGAAGATCGCGAAGTCATCGGCTCCATGTTTTATTTGATGGAGTGTTGCGAAGGCAATATTTATTGGGATCCGGCATTGCCGGATGTCGAAAAGCCTGAGCGTGGTGCTATGTATAGCGAGATGGTTCGGGTACTGGCTGCTATGCATAAAGTCGATATCAACCAAGTGGGTTTGGGCGATTACGGTAAACCGGGTAATTACTTTCAGCGTCAGTACAAGCGCTGGAATGCCCAGTACCGCGCTTCTGAAATTGATAACATAGATGCCATGGAAACCTTGATGGCAAATCTGGAGCAGACTCTGCCTGAAGACGATGGACGGGTGTCACTGGTCCATGGTGATTACCGGCTCGATAACGTGATGTTTGCGCCCGATAACAGTCGGATTATAGCGGTATTAGATTGGGAGCTTTCGACCCTTGGTCACCCCTATGCGGATGTGGGCTACCTGTGTATGCAAATGCGTATGCCAAGCTTAACTGAGACAATGTTGGGCTTAAAAGGGCTTGATCTCAATGCCTTGGGGATTCCTGATGAGCAACAATATGTCGGCCTTTATTGTGAGCATATGGGTATTGAAAAAATAGAGCATTTAGGCTTTTACGTGGCGTTCAGCTTTTTCCGGTTGGCGGCCATTGTGCAGGGCGTGGCCAAGCGTGCCGCCATGGGCAATGCCTCCAATGAAAAAGCCGCGGCGGCGGGCCAACTTGTAAGGCCTTTGGCCGAGCTTGGACTGGAAGCGTTACAGAAAAATTAATCGTTGAGGTAAATATGTCGACAAAACTTTTTGATTTAACCGGAAAAATTGCACTGGTCACCGGCGCTAGCCGCGGCATTGGTGAAGCCATTGCCAAACTTTTGGCCGAGCAGGGCGCTCATGTGATGGTGTCCAGCCGCAAGGTGGAGGGCTGCCAGTCTGTGGCGGATGAAATTAACGCAGCCGGTGGTAGTGCCGAGGCGCTGGGTTGTCATGTGGGCTCCATGGAGGATATCACCAAAACTTTCGACTACATTCGCAGCCAGCACGGCAAACTCGATATCCTCGTCAACAACGCGGCGGCCAATCCCTATTTTGGTCATGTGCTGGATACAGATCTCGCCGCCTATGAAAAAACCGTAGACGTTAATGTGCGCGGCTACTTCTTTATGTCCATTGAGGGAGGCAAACTGATGCGTGAAAACGGCGGCGGTGCCATCGTCAATACGGCATCGGTCAATGCCCTACAGCCGGGCGATAGACAGGGTATTTACTCCATTACCAAAGCGGCTGTGGTGAATATGACGAAGACCTTTGCCAAAGAATGTGCGCCTTTCGGTATTCGTTGTAATGCCTTGTTGCCCGGTTTTACCAAGACCAAGTTTGCCGGTGCACTGTTTACCGATGATGGAATTTATCAGCAGGCTGTTGCCAATATTCCCATGGAACGTCACGCCGAGCCGCAAGAAATGGCCGGTACCGTGTTGTACCTTGTGTCGGATGCTAGCAGTTATACCACGGGAGAGTGCATAGTCGTTGATGGTGGTTTGACCATTTAACGCATATCTTATGCCTGAACCAGAGAACAATAACGCGGCATCTTACTTGGTTGACCCGCTGCGTCTGCTACGCTTTTTTTGTCAAAAAACTTAGCCGATCTGCAAACGCCCAATGGCAAGCGAAAAAGCGAGTCGCCGCCGAGAAGACACGCAAGGCTGAGGGGCGGTCTCACGTAGTGGAGTATTTCCACCAGGTGGATGATCCCTCCTAGTCACTGCCGCCTTGGGCCAAGTCGTTCGGTAAAGATACAGAGCTCTTAAGCACCTTAATGCGTTATGCCTTTGCTGAAGGCAAGGGGCTGCACAAACAAAAGAATATAAGACGTGCGGTCGAGGAGGTGGGTTTAGATTGGAAAGAAGCGCAAAAACACCTTGGCGGTGACGCGTGAACACCCTTTATAGAAAAGCACCAGAATGAAATGGTGGAAGGTATGAGCCTTTGGGGAGTGCCTTCCTACCGATTGTGTGATCCTGAGGGTGAACCTGGTTTAGATTGGGGGCAAGACCGTTTGTGGTTAGTGGCGGCAGAGATTTGTCGTCGAGCTTCGCTCTAACCCCTTTTCGGTTGATAGACCTATAAAAAATAACAATCTGGAAATGATTATGCGTACATTACTTTCAATCTTGGCTTGTTTTATCGCATCGGTGAGTGCTGCAGAGGAAAAGCAGCTGTTATGGGGGGATACTCATTTACATACTACCTATTCTTCGGATGCCTATACAAACGGCAATCTAACAGCTGATCCGAATACTGCCTACCGCTATGCGCGCGGTTTACCTGTGTTGCATCCTTACCATCAAGCCAAGGTGAAGATTGAGACGCCGCTGGATTTTTTGGTGGTAACCGATCATGCTGAAATGTTGGGTGTTGTACGTACCATGCATCGCGATGGTGTGGACTACACCGGCCTAGGGCTGATGGATTCGCTTAAGGCATGGGTCGTTGGAACGGCCTTGAATTACGCCATTGATTCTGGTGATGCTCGTTCACTATTTACCGCTGCTTTACCAGAGCCGATGAACGCAACAGAAGCAGCGGCCGGAAATGGCTTCAGCGAAACTGCGTCGATGATTCCCGAAATGATGTCGACACAGATTGATATCTGGCAAAACATCACAAATATGGCTGATCAACACAATGAGCCGGGCGTATTTTCGGCATTGATTGGTTGGGAATGGACTTCCTTGCCCGGCGGCAGCAATCTGCACCGAATTGTGATCACCGATGGTGATGCAAAAAGTGCACAGCGTTATCAGCCTTTTTCCGTCAATGACAGTCAATACCCCGAAGACTTGTGGGCATGGCTGGAGAAAACGGCGCTGCTGGTGGAGGCTGATTTTATTGCTATTCCTCACAATTCAAATATTTCCAAAGGCTTTATGTTTGATGAGACGAGCCTACGAGGTGAAGTGATCGACAAAGATTACGCTGAATTGCGAATGAAGTGGGAGCCTATTGTTGAGATAACTCAGCTTAAAGGTGATTCAGAAACACACCCATCATTGTCTCCAGATGATGAGTTTGCCGATTTCGAAACCTACGATAGGTACATCCAGCGTGAGTGGCAGCCATACGAAGCCAAGCCCGGCGACTATGTGCGCTCAGCATTAAAGCGAGGTCTGATCATTGAGCAAAGAGCCGGTAGTAATCCTTATCAGTTTGGCGTAGTGGGTTCCACCGATTCTCATACCACTTTAGCTACAGCGAATGAGCGAAATTTCCAAGGTAAATTTCCAGCCCACTCCATCCCTGCTAATAATCGGAAAAGTCCGGATAAAAGCCGCTTAAGCGGTTGGACTATGTCCGCATCCGGGTTGACAGCCGTTTGGGCAACAGAGAATACCCGTAGCAGTATTTTAGCCGCCATGAAACGTAAAGAGGTATACGCTACTACCGGCCCGCGCATTCGTTTACAGTTTTTTGCCAGTAAGGATATCAAGGAACAAGATCTGAAGACGGCAAGTGATTACCAGCAGGCTGTTAAGCAGGGTGTGCCTATGGGAGGAGAATTGGCGGCGCAGAAAACCTCCCCTTCATTTGTTGTGCAAGCGATGAAAGACCCTGTTGATGCCAATTTAGATCGTATTCAAATCGTTAAGGGTTGGGTCGATGAGACCGGATTAGCACAAGAAAAGGTTTATGATGTAGCGTGGTCAGATGAAAGACAATTGGATGAGAACGGGAAATTGCCTGCGGTAGAGAATACGGTAGATACAAAAACCGCCATGTATGAAAACTCTGTTGGCGCAGCACAATTGGCCACTGTGTGGCGTGATCCTGATTTTAGCCCAGCGCAGTCCGCTTTTTATTATGCGCGAGTTTTACAAATACCTACGCCGCGTCATTCTTTGTATGATGCTGTGGCCATGGAAATGGAAAAGGCTGAAGACTTTCCCGATACTATTCAAGAGCGCGCCTATTCATCGGCTATCTGGTATAAACCATAAAGTTTTAAACTGTCTGGAAGATGCCATCGCCAAGGGCTCTAATTCAATGCTTCGATGAGACGGTATGCTTGCTGTATTCATTGGGGGTTATTTCGTTCCAGTGTTGAAACGCTCTGTGAAAGTTTGTAGCTTCGCCGTAGTTTAGGAGATAGGCTATATCAACAACGTTTTTCAACAGGCTACTAGCGAGAGCATGTTCAGACCATCACCTATGGCCTAATAGGTAGCTTCAGGATGTGATTTGTTGGTCATTCATTGAGGCCTTGTTTTGCCTGTTAGCGCTTTCTGAGGCCCTGGGAAAAACATATTTGTTGTCTGCTGGTATTGCTTATAATCAGGACGCTTGTGAACTGAATAATATTCAGAAGGCTTGGCGCTGGTAAGGATCGTCAGGGTATTGTACATAATATGAGAGGCGTTCCCAGTCCCAGCCAGATGATTTGGCTGACGATAGAGTCGGTCCCAGAAAATAGTGCAATTCAGCAAGGAATCGTTGCGATGACCAAACCATTCCAGACCATCCATTCGGCAAAGTAGTTGGGATGACGGTTGTAGCGCCAGAGGACAACATTTTCTCGAACTTGCCTATTGATGCCAAGTTGGATCGCTCCAGTGAAAATCTTGATTGGATAATGAAGGCAGCC
>NZ_CAXAHB010000098.1:0-4961 GCF_963968385.1 uncultured Oceanicoccus sp. | reverse complement strand
AGTTGCGTCGTAACAGTCCGAATCAAAGTTTTATGATCCTTGAGTCTCGTGCTGTGAGTGGTGGTACTTGGGATTTATTCCGCTACCCGGGTATCCGGTCCGATAGCGATATGTATACCTTTAGCTATGGTTTCAAGCCGTGGACCGACAAGTCTGCCATTGCTGATGGCCACAAGATTCTCAGTTATATTCGTGAAGCAGCTGCAGAATATGATGTAGAGCGTCATATTCGCTATCAGCACAAGGTAGTCTGCGCTCATTGGTCATCGGCTGATAATCGCTGGTTGGTGACCGCTGAGCGCGGTGGTAGTGGTGAGCAAGTGACGATAAGCTGCAAATTTATTTTAAATTGTAGTGGCTATTACGATTACGAACAGGGTTATACCCCTGAATTTGCTGGTATCGATACCTTTAAGGGTCAAGTCTTGCATGCCCAGCATTGGCCTGAAGATTTGGCCTATCAAGATAAGCGTGTTGTGGTTATTGGTAGTGGTGCTACCGCAGTCACGCTGATACCGTCGATGTCCAAACACACGGCTAGTCTGGTAATGTTGCAACGTTCACCAACTTACATCGCTAGCACGCCAGAAGAATCTTCCCTGAGCAAGGTGTTGCGTAAATGGTTGCCGCAAAGTTGGGTTTTCCGCCTGACCCGCTGGTGGAAAGTGCTATTCCAAATCTTTTTCTACCAGATATCCCGTAAGAAACCGGAACAGATAAGAAATTATCTGCTTGACGGAGTGCGCCAAGCACTGGGTCCAGACTATGATGTTGATACCCACTTTACGCCTGACTATAAACCTTGGGATCAGCGCATTTGCGCCGTTCCTGATGGCGATTTGTTTACTGCCATACGCGAAGGTCGTGCCGAAGTGGTGACCGATCATATTGATCAATTTAATGAAGAGGGCATCCTGCTAAAATCTGGCAGGCAACTCAACGCCGATATTGTGGTGCTGGCGACGGGACTGAACTTGAAGTTTGTCGGCGGGGTTGAGTATAGCGTTGACGGCAAGGTGTGCGACTTTGCTGATCATTATGTCTTTAGAGGAATGATGTTTTCCGATTTGCCGAATATGGCCTTTGCCGTGGGTTATACCAATGGATCCTGGACACTCAAAGTTGATTTAACCGGCAAGTATGTTTCTCGATTACTGAATAAAATGGAAAAGCATGGCTACAGCTGTGTCATTCCGCGTTTAAAAGAAGATATTGAGGAAATGCCGCTGTTGGATTTTGAATCCGGTTATGTGTTGCGTTCGAGAGCGTTATTCCCCAAGCAGGGGAACCGACTACCATGGAAGATCTATCAAAATTACATTAAAGATTTTATTAGTTTGCGCCTTGGGCGCTTAAATGACAATGAATTAGAGTTTCGGTAAACGTCTGCGTTGTTATCTGCATAATCTAATAAGTTAGTCCTACTAGGTCAATGGGCAAGAATTAACGATGTCGATGATTGTTTTAATATTACTGGTTTTACTGCTGGCCTTACACGCATACCGTGAGTACTGGTTTAGGTGTGATCTAGAGCAGATTTATACCGGTGAGTTTGAAGGCGAATTGATGAAGGTGGGGGCAACCTATATCGCCCGCAGACCGGCTAGAAACGATAGCCAGCGCACTATTCTCTGCTTTCCAGGATTTCTTGAAGATATGCGCTACTTCCAGCATGTTTATAAAGAACAAGACGCAGAACTTATTCTCGTTAACAACGCCAATTACCACTGTCCATTTCCAGTATCTGATGTTACGCAGCTAGAGTGGCCGGAAAATCCCTATACCATAGGGACTATCGAGCACGATGCTTTTTATCTGGGGCTTGTGCTGGAACGTCTGGCCAATGGGCGAGAGGTTTGTTTACATGGTCATTCGCGAGGCGGTGCTGTGGTACTGGAAACAGGCCGGCAGTATCCTGCAGCGATGAAATCGAGCCAGCGGTCTGTAAGCGCTATTTTGGAAGCCGCTGTCCTACCGCAGGCACGGGCTTCGGGTAGAGCTTCTGACCCTATTGCGCACCTTTTTATCTGCTATTTCTTGCCGATTTTCTTTGGTTTATCGCGTCACTGGAGCCAACAGCGCTTACTGAAACTTCCTATGATGCGACCTACCAATGCGCTGAAAACCGAACTGTTAATCTCTATCTTCAGTACCGCCCGAAACTATGCCACTTGTGTTAGTAATATAAAATCCATTTATACGTGGCAGCGCACCATGGGCTTTGATCTCTATGAGAATTACTCCTCACTGACTTTGTTAATCGGTGAGCGCGATAACACTTTGGACATGGCCACTATGGAATCCAGTGCAAAGCAGGGTCGGGCGCGCAATAGTGGCCTGACAATTATCCAAACTGTTGGCACCAATCACTTTATCAGCCTTGAGCAGCCGGAAACGATACGTGCTATACACTAGGGCTGCGCTATCGTTAATTTTCGCTGTTGCGATATATAGCTTGCAACGGCCCGGTAAAAAGTAATTTCTTTTTTTACTCACATAACCTCCTAGCTATCACCACAGTTTTACATGATGAATTTACGCAGCATAGTTAGTTGTTTGCGCAGTTTATCGTCATTGGTGTTTAATGACTTCAGGCATGGTTTGAATGAGTGTCTAGAGGGAGAGCTTGTTAATCACTTGGTTAGAATCAGCTTGCCGGATTTGGTTACTCGCAGTATGTAGTCTTGCCCTTCATGTTCGATGGTCAGAGTATGGTTTCCTGCAAATAGCTTTGCAGAGTTAATCCGTTGGTTGGCCGTATTAGAGCGTTTTTGTGCTGTCCGTTTTTGGTTGGTAGTATTGGCTGGCTGCGTCAAAATGTGTTACCTGTTTTGTTTACCCCCGTTAACCTGCCGATCGATCAGCTGGTGATCAACCATCCTAAGGGTATGATTATTAGCTAATAGTAATGATAATGATTTGCATTTACAAATAAAATTTTCTATTCTCTGCGCCGATTTAGACAAAGTCAGGCGAGCGCAATGGAATTTATAAAGCATTATTTAGATTATGGGGTGATCGGCATATTGGGTGTCATGAGCCTGTTTGTGGTTGGGTTTAGCATTGAGCGGTATCTGTATTATCGCTCGGTAAGAGTCAGTCAGTTCGTCAGTTTTGAGGATTTGCAGGTTAACCTGACCCAACACCTCACACTGATTTCTTCTGTGGCAGCCAATGCGCCCTATATCGGTTTGTTGGGTACAGTCTTTGGCATTATGGTCACCTTTGACGATATCGGTAATAGCGGCAATATCGATACTCAGTCGATTATGGTGGGGTTGGCACTAGCGCTAAAGGCCACAGCCATGGGTTTGTTTGTGGCTATTCCAGCGATGATTTTCTATAACGCTTTATTGCGAAGGGTTGAGGTTTTATTGGCAGAGTGGAAAAGCTGTTTTGATGAGGTAAGTCCCAGTGAAACGCTTTGATAGCATCAATATGATTCCGTTTATCGATATTATGCTGGTGTTGCTGGCGATTGTACTAACCACTGCTAGCTTTGTTTCGAGTCGCCAGATAGAAATTGATTTGCCTGTCGCAGAATCAGCCGTTGCGGCCTCTAATCAGCAGGGCGTGGAGTTATCTTTGACTCACCCCAGTGGTCTTTACTTCAACCACGACTCGATTAATACACAAGAGTTGGAATCGCGCCTTAGTGAGTTGGACAAGACGACGCCGATTGTATTTAGAGTGGATCGAGAGGCTTCCTTTGATCGTTTTGTAGCGGTGGTTGACCAGTTAAAGCAGCAGCAATTGGCTTCGTTATCGATTCTAACCAGTGATGCGCTATGAGTTTCAGTCGACATAGTGCTGTCGGTTTTTCTATTTCGGCGCTATTGCATATTAGCCTGCTGGTATTCATGTTAGTTGGTGGTTGGGGGCAAGCTCCATCGTTACAAGCTCCGGCGGAGGTGCCACTGACTTTATCAATGTTTACGTCGCAGCCCATAGCTAAAAAGCCAGCCAACAAACCGGTTACTCATGCACAAGTGCATGCTGAAATGCTGCCGGTGGAAACTCGGTCTATACCGGATAAATCGGTTAAAGTCCCAGTCGCAAAACCGGTTGAAGAAAAAGACAAACCTGAATCGGAAGCTAATCCATTAGCTGAACCATCAAAGACCGATACCGCTGAGTTTGACGCCACTGAACCTCTCGACGACAGTGCAATCGAAGCGGAGGCCTTGCTGGCTTCAGCAGACCCTGAACAGGTGGGAGAGCGGGTCAATCTTGACCCTGGGTTGCTCAGTTCAATAGAGGAAGACTATAAATCAGCCCTACGGCTTGCTATAGAAGCAAAAAAGTTTTACCCCAAAAAGGCTCGCCGGATGCGGCGTGAAGGTCTGGTTGAAGTGGACTTTACTATTGAGTTTAGTGGCTTGATTAAAAATATCAGTATTTCAAGCTCCTCTGGTGTGGAGTTGTTGGATAACGCCGCTCTGCAAGCAGTGCAGGCGCTACGGCAGTTCAGGCCCATCCCCGATGAGCTAAACCGCAACCAGTGGCCAATGCGCATTCCGGTTGAGTTCAGTTTGTTGTCCATATAGATAGAAATTGTAAAAAATTCACTTGAATATTCAATTGTAAATGAGTATTATTCTCATTAATGAGTTTTATCCTTGTCGATATCGACGGCGATTAACCATTAAATAGTTGTTTTCGAAGCTCCCTCTTAGAAACGCTATTTGCCAGCCACCCGTTCTTCTCGGTAAGCCAGCCCCTTATTTTACGCTAACACCTGTCCGCAAATTCGACTGTGGACTGGGTGTGGTTTGCATATTGCTGTTAGTCAGCTATGTGCGGATAACTAATAATTTTTTAATAACCTCGAGGTGCGTTATGACTAAGCAATTGTTAAAAACAGCTATGGCTGGCTCCGTGGCCTGTGCCACATTATTGATGGGTTCCAGCCTAGTTCAAGCTGCCACTTACTCGGCTACACAGGATACTTATATCTATGA
>NZ_CAXAHB010000097.1:0-4972 GCF_963968385.1 uncultured Oceanicoccus sp. | reverse complement strand
TTGATCTGACTGGCGATACTTCTCCCAGACTTTTTCAGCTAAATATCTAAACCTAGCTGTCGATAATTCAAATGCCCTTTCTTCTCTGATAGCAATAATTAACCGACTCATTAACTCACCATCCTTATCAGTTAAACGATAGAACGGTGACTGGCAGATAGTGGTTAGGGCATCAATCTCCAAAACTGGAAGCGCCAAGGACAGTGCGTCAATCGCTGCGCTGATAATGGGCGCCTCGATTAAGGGGTAACCGGCCGATATATTAAAAGGCAAATTGCGACGGACGGTTAAACCACCCTGCTGGTCCAAAGGCTGATTAAAACCCGGATCAAACACTTCAAGCAGCAAGCGTTGAACCTGTTGCCGTTGCTGTGCCAGCTCTGGAATAACAATGGCTATACGCGCAGTCGGCTGGTTTTTAAGTGTCTGTTTTGCCCATACCGCAGCAGCCAATAATTCTTGCTGGGTAGATTCACAGTCAACAACGCTAACGGATGCCGTTTGAGCGTCGGCATGATAATGGGTATAACCACCTGCACTCTGCAATAAATGATGGTTAAGGGGTGTCATATCCTCAAAACCGATGGTGATAATACTTTCCTCGGTAGCTAATATGCCGGCCTGGAAGCCACTAATCACCCTTTCGGTCATTTTGGCTGGGGGCAGCCAATTATTGTTATCACAGCGCTGTTCAAACTGATCAATCCAGTGCAGTAATACCGATGAATCGTCGTCTGCCAGCAATTGATCTCTTAGCGTTTGATCATTTAGCGGTTGGCGCCACTCAATTAAGGTGCGGTATGCACTAGCGGCCTGCTGTGCCGTTGCCGAGGGACGCAATAAAGCAGCACCACGATCCGAATCGGTGACAATTTGCTGCCATACCGCGTGCTCCTGTGTGACTGAAAGCGGTTTTACAGTTAGGGCCAAAGGATCAGCATTGATCAGCAGTTGTTGCCAGCAGTGATTGATCCACTGGCTGATGGAATAGACTGCAGGGTCATCGACAACGGGGGCTGATTTTTCAGCGCAAGCGATGGCGTAGGCATTGCGTATACGGCTAGCCAAACGCTGGTTGGAGGTCAGGATTAATCGACCTGCCGCCAATGGCTGCCAGATGGGATTTACATCAAAAAATGAATGTTGTTGAGGCATCGTATTATTTTTTGCTAGCGTGATTGGATTGTAACCGTAGCTTGCTTAAATACATAGACCTTTAGCTAGCCTTAATTAGGGCACATGTTCGATCTATGGCGCTTATCAAAGGCTATCATTGAATCAATAATAGCGGTTTTTCCAATGGGTTATACATCTAATGTCAAGATCAGCTACAATAGACGGCTAGCTGCGCCAGACCTGCTATTGAGCCAGTAGCCGCCAAGCTGACGCTGAAAATATTAGAGATAACGACCATGAACGACAGCAGTACCAACAGACAAGTAGATAACCTAAACGTCGAATCGCAAGAGGTTTTGATCACCCCTGAACAATTAAAAAATGACTTGCCGATGTCTGCCGCTGCCGCTGCAAGCATTGCTGATAGCCGTGAAGTCATTCGTAATATTCTCGATGGCAAGGATCACCGGATATTTGTTGTCGTTGGCCCCTGCTCGATTCACGATGTTGATGCTGCACTGGATTATGCCGCTCGCCTAAAGCAGTTGGCAGCAGAGGTTGAGGATACGCTTTATATTGTTATGCGGGTCTATTTTGAAAAACCGCGCACCACGGTTGGCTGGAAAGGTCTGATTAATGATCCACACCTAAACGACACCTTTAAAATTCAGCAAGGGCTGCATATTGGCCGTAAACTGCTGCTAGATGTAGCTGAAATGGGCCTACCTACGTCGACGGAAGCACTTGATCCTATTTCTCCGCAGTATATGCAAGATTGTATTGCTTGGTCAGCTATTGGTGCACGTACCACAGAATCTCAAACTCATCGCGAAATGGCTAGCGGTCTTTCTTCTGCGGTAGGTTTTAAGAATGGTACCGATGGTGGTCTGGCTGTTGCCATGAATGCTATTCAATCAGCCAGTAAGCCCCACCGCTTTCTGGGGATTAATGGCGAAGGTCAGGTTGCAATTATCCATACCAAGGGCAATCCCTACGCCCATATAGTTTTACGTGGCGGTTCTAACGGCCCTAACTATGATTCGGCACATATCGAACAAACTGAACAGGCGCTGGAAAAAGCCGGCGTGGTTAAAAATATTATGGTGGATTGCTCACATGCTAACTCCAGCAAGCAGCCAGCCTTACAGCTTGCCGTGATAGATGATATTAGTCAGCAGATTATTAACGGCAACCAATCCATTGTCGGCCTAATGGTTGAGTCAAATATCAATGAAGGCAATCAATCAATTCCTGATGATTTATCGCAATTGCAATACGGTGTTTCAGTAACCGATGCGTGTATTAGCTGGGACAGTACTGCCACAGCAATTCGTACTATGCGCGACTGCATTAAAGACAGATTGCCTAGTAGGCGATAAAGCGGCTTTTTAACTGTTGCTGCAGTAGCAGTTACTTGGATAGATAGCTCATTCCTTCTTCCAGACCTTTAATAGTCAGCGGATACATATGACCGTCGACCAGCTGACTGGCCAGATCTATAGAATAGGTATAATTCCACTGCTGTTCAGGTGTTGGATTGATCCATATGACCCGTTCGTAGGTTTCTTTTAAGCGCCGCATCCAAACATCGCCGGCCTCTTCGTTCCAGTGCTCAACACTGCCACCGGGTTGAAGAATTTCATAAGGTGACATCGACGCATCACCAATAAAAACCACTTTATAGTCGCTGGAATATTTATGCAGAATATCGAATAGATCTATCCGTTCGTTATGGCGGCGATTATTATTATCCCAAACCGACTCATAAATAAAATTATGGAAATAAAAATATTCCATATGTTTAAATTCCGAACGTGCTGCAGAAAACATCTCTTCGCAAACCTTGACGTAGGGGTCCATGGATCCACCAACATCAAAAAACAATAGCACTTTAACGGCATTATGACGCTCAGGTATCATTTTGAGATCTAGCAAACCGGCATTGTTTGCGGTGGAACGGATGGTATCGTCCATATCCAATTCGTCTTCAGCGCCGGTACGGGCAAATTTTCGTAACCGCCTAAGTGCTACTTTGATATTTCGCGTACCCAGCTCAACACTGTCATCGAGGTTTTTAAACTGGCGTTTTTCCCACACTTTAACCGCTTTTTTATGCCGGCTTTCGCCACCAATACGCACCCCTTCAGGATTATAGCCGCCATGACCAAAGGGGCTGGTACCACCAGTGCCAATCCATTTATTACCACCTTGATGCTTGCCCTCCTGTTCTTCTAGGCGTTTTTTAAATTCTTCAATTAATTTATCGAGGCCGCCAAGGGACTCTATCTTGTCTTTTTCTTCCTGACTAAGCTGCCTGATAAATTCCTGACGCAGCCAGTCATCGGGTATTAACGCCTCTAGAATATCTTCGATACTTTCCATATCGCGAAAATACGCTGAAAAACAGCGATCAAAACGATCGAAATATTTTTCATCCTTAATCAGCAAGGTACGACTGAGATAATAAAACGCATCCATATCAGCAAAGGCAAGATGGCTTTTGAGCGCCAGAATAAGATCCAGCAGTTCTTTGACAGAAACTGGAATACCGGCGCGCTTAAGAAGCTGAAAAAAACTAATTAGCATAAAAGTCTGCTCTACTAATTATCGGGTTTTAATCACGCTGCTGACGGCGATGCATAAAGGCCAATCGTTCTAGCATATGCACATCTTGCTCGTTTTTTAGCAAAGCGCCATACAGTGGCGGAATGGCGTTGCTGTTGTCATGATCCTTGAGGATTTCATTGGGGATATCGTCAGCCATTAATAATTTTAGCCAGTCGATCAGCTCGGAGGTTGACGGCTTTTTCTTTAAACCGGGAATAGATCGCACCTCAAAAAATAACTCTAATGCCTCATTAACCAGCTCTTTTTGAATATCAGGATAATGAACATCAACGATACGACGCATGGTGTCGTGATCGGGGAAATTGATAAAGTGGAAAAAACAGCGACGCAAGAAAGCATCCGGCAGTTCTTTTTCGTTGTTACTGGTAATAATAATAATGGGACGATGTTTGGCCTTAATCGTCTCGCCAGTCTCATAAACGAAGAACTCCATTTTATCGAGCTCGACTAATAAATCGTTAGGGAATTCAATATCCGCCTTATCGACTTCATCAATCAATAATACCACTTGCTCATCGGCGGCAAAGGCTTCCCACATTTTGCCTTTTTTAATGTAGTTGGCAATATCGTGCACCCTATCATCACCTAACTGGGAGTCACGCAGACGTGAGACAGCATCGTATTCGTAAAGACCCTGCTGGGCTTTGGTGGTCGATTTAATATGCCACTGGATTAACGGCATGCCCAACGAGGCTGCAACCTGTTCTGCCAATAGGGTTTTACCCGTGCCAGGCTCACCTTTAATCAGTAAGGGACGCTGTAATGTCACTGCGGCATTAACCGCCAGCTGTAAATCTTCTGTTGCTACGTAGGTATCGGTGCCTTGAAACTTCATAATCAAACCATAAATTTCGATAAAAATGGCCGCATAGACTAACGATTGAAAAGCTTATTGGCAAGATGATATCTGAGCTTTACGACTATCAAAAACGATCATTTTTACGACAATAGCTACTAAGATTGTCGCTTAGGCTGATATCTCACAGGGGGGCTAAGGACTATGTTAGTGATTGTGATCGGTAGCTGTATCCGGTGCAATATCAATAGCATCGTCACCGTCGAGGATATCTGACTGGGTATGACTATTTTTCACCATTCTATAGGCAAAAAATCCCAATAGCATAACCACCAAGTTACCTACAACCACGAGGCTAAGGGCAGTCTGCTGAGCCCAAGCGGTATCCACTATATCGTCTGATGTAGGCTGGAGTTCCTGAACTGGCTCTGG
>NZ_CAXAHB010000096.1:0-5058 GCF_963968385.1 uncultured Oceanicoccus sp. | reverse complement strand
CAGGATCGCAGCAGTGATATTGCCGCAGCAGAAACAACTTGGCTGCATGTAGAAAAATTATTAGCTGATGATAGCTATCATCTAGTAATTCTTGATGAGCTAACTTATATGCTCGCCTACCAATATCTTGATGAAGAAAAAGTCTTAACGGCTATTCGCAATCGCCCCAAAGAACAGAGCGTTATTGTTACCGGTCGCGGTGGTGGCTCAGGCATTCGCGATATTGCCGATACCGTGTCTGAAATAAAAGATATTAAACACGCTTATCGTGCCGGCATTAAAGCCCGTAAAGGTGTTGATTTGTGAGATCCAGCGCTGCGTTTTTGGCATCGATACTGTTATTACCGGCAACGTTGAGTAGCCACGCTGACAGTCATGCCAAACCGCAACGTATTGTTTCGCTGTCGCTTTGCACCGACCAAATTTTATTGCAGTTAGTTGAAAAAGAACGCATTGCCGCTATTACCTTTCTCGGCATTGATCCGGTTTATTCCTATGAATGGCAAGCCGCACAGGGGATAACAACCCATAGCGGTCTGGCTGAAAGTATTGTGCCGCTAAATCCCGATCTAATTATTGGCTCGACCTATAGCACGGGTAACGCTATACCTATGATGGCGCAACTGGGTTATCCAACCACCACCTTTGACTCACCTACCACCCTTAACGAAGCGGAAACGCTGGCTCGCGATATTGGCAAAGCCGTTGGCGAAAGTGAACGGGCGGAACAATTAATTCAAACCATGAGAGCCGATATTGCCAAGGCCAAGGCTATTGTAGCCAAACTGCCGCCGCAGGTGGCGATTAGCTATGGGCCCAATGGTTATACCGCCGGCAAATTTACCCTCAAAAATGAAATTTTACATGCTGCCGGTTATCGCAATCTCGGCGCAGAACTGGGTATTGATTATTACGGTAATGTCTCGCTTGAGCAGTTGGTGATTTCGAACCCTGATATTGTGGTGATCGATGAAGATATCCCGAATCAAAATTCACTGGCGCAAAGTTTTGTTACCCATCCAGTGCTAGAACGTTTATTAGGTAATAACAATTTGGTCAGTGTACCTACCAGCCATTGGATTTGCCCCGGCCCGCTTGCCAGCAAAGCGATTTTGGCGCTAGCGGAGCAACGCCAATGATAATTCGCCAGCGTTATTTATTGTCACTGCTAACGGGAGCAACGGTGGCTTTATTTTTTGCGGCTCTGCAAACCGGCCCCGCAGATATCAATATAGTGCAGGCCTTTAGTGACCGTATTAATAGCACCCATTCATTACCCGCTATGATCTTGAATGAAATTCGCCTACCACGCGCCATCTTGGCAGTCATGGTGGGTGCCACGCTGGGTTTGGCCGGAGCGGCCATGCAGGGGTTACTGCGCAACCCTCTGGCCGGCCCTGGGTTGGTCGGTGTTTCCAACTGTGCAGCGCTCGGCGCTGTTATCGCACTCTATTTTGGCTGGGGTACTGTGTTTTGGTTTGCTGTACCCGCCGCAGGGATGGTGGGCGCGGCAATTTCGGTAATATTAATTTTTATGATCGGTGGCTATAAAAGCAATGTGATGACACTGTTGCTGGCCGGCGTTGCAGTTAATGCTGTGGCCTCTTCATTAATTTCTCTGGCACTCAACTTTGCACCCAACCCTTATGCCATGTCTGAAATGGTTTATTGGTTGTTGGGTTCATTAGCTAACCGCAGTATGGCCGATGTTCAATTAGCCGCACCCTTTATGATGGTTGGCTGGTTGCTGATTTTAAGTAGCGGTCGTTTTTTAAATGCATTAAGTTTGGGCGAGGAAACCGCACAGTCTTTGGGTTTTCATTTGCCAAGCCAGCGAAGCATTATCGTTATTGGTGTGGCCTTATGTGTTGGCGCCGCTGTTTCTGTTAGCGGCAGTATTGGTTTTGTCGGTTTATTAGTGCCGCATATTTTGCGGCCTTTGGTGGGCTATGAGCCGGGACGGCTGTTAGCGGCCAGTGCCTTCGGTGGTGCGCTAATGGTATTGATTGCTGATATTGCGGTACAAACTATTTCACCGAATCAAGAATTAAAACTGGGCGTGGTTACCGCTCTGGTCGGCGGCCCTTTCTTTCTCTATTTGATTATTAAAACGCGAAATACGCTGATATGAAGCTGCAAGGAAAAAATCTTTCACTGCGCTTTAATGGCAGTGATATTGTTAAAGACGTCAGTATTACCATCAATGCCGGTGATCTTGTTGGGTTGATTGGGCCTAATGGTGCTGGCAAAACATCTTTGTTAAGAATGCTTGCCAATCTCCAGCAGCCGGATAGCGGCCTGATTCAATTAGACAACCATGACCTTAATCATATCGACCGCAAACAACTGGCCCAAACATTGGGTTATCTGGAACAAGGTGCGCCTGCACACTGGCCATTACGGGTAAGACGACTGGTAGAGCTTGGGCGTCTACCTTACTTAAGTCCTTGGCGAAAATTAACCGGCAAAGACAAAGCGATTGTTGATAATGCTATGGATCAGGCAGAAGTGCAGCACTTGTCTAACCGGATTATCAGTACATTATCCGGCGGCGAGCGTTTAAGGGTTTTAATCGCCCGAATGTTTGCCACTCAACCCAATATCATTTTAGCCGATGAACCGATTGCCGCGCTCGACCCCTATCATCAGCTACATACCATGGAATTATTTCGTGAGCACTGTGATCGCGGTGGCAGTGCGGTGGTAGTGATGCATGATTTAAATATGGCGGCACGCTTTTGTGATCGTTTGGTGTTGCTTGATCAAGGCACTGTAGCCTGTGAAGGAAAGGTAGCGCAGGTTTTAACCGAGGCCAATCTCGCCTCGGTTTATAGCATCCATGCCAAGCTGGACCATCAGACAACTAACGGGCTCACCGTAACACCAAGCACCCGCATTCCCCATTAGCGCTATTCAAGCGCAGAAAGTGCTACCATTACATCTTCGACTTTTCTGAATTGCGCCTGTAAACAATGACAAGCTCTACCCCAACAACGATTAGCCGCGAACATCCTTGGTATATTCTTGGGGCAGGAGCGATGGGCTGTTTATGGGCGGCTTATTTAACGTTGGCCGGCTTTCCTGTGGTGTTAATTACCAGGACGCAACGCAACGGCACAGCGATCAATCTCAGCAAAGACAGCCATTTAGAAACGGTAGCTATAGAGCAAGTCACTATCGACGAACTTAAGCGATCAACGATTACTATCAAGCATTTATTAGTCACGACAAAAGCCCAGCAAACGATTGCTGCTTTATCGGATATTAAGCCCCATATTGATCACCATGCCACGCTACTGATGTTACAAAATGGCATGGCCAGCAAAACGATTGCCACCCTATTACCCACCCAACAACTTATTACCGGCATCACTACTGACGGCGCCTATCGTACCGATGAATTATCGGTTGTGCATGCCGGTGCAGGACAAACGCTGGTTGGCGATAACGCCATTATTCAATATCTTCCTAGGCAATATCTCACCATAGCGTTTTGCCAAGATATCGAGGCCAAACAGTGGCAAAAGCTTGCGGTAAATTGCGCAATAAATGCCTTAACAGTTATTTATCAATGCCGTAATGGTGAGTTACTTGATAATAAAGAGGCCATGATACGGATTAAATTATTATGTGATGAAATAACAGCCGTGATGCAAGCATTGGCAGTAGACATCGAGCATAGTCTTTTTCAACAAACAGTCGACACCTTGACCGTCACTGCCAATAATTATTCTTCTATGTATCAAGATTGCCAGCAAAAAAAGACCACTGAAATCGATTTTATTAATGGCTATATCTGCAGTGAGGCTAAGCGCCTAACAATAAGCTGCCCGGAAAATCAGCGCGTATTAGCTGCGATTAAAACCATCGAACAGTCTTATGGCCAATAAAACATTAATGGTACAAGGTACGACCAGTGACGCGGGAAAAAGCGTACTGGTTACCGGACTGTGCCGAGTACTGGCTCGAAAAAGTGGGCGGGTCTGGAGCAGGTAGAGGTGTTTGACTATTCGGCACGACAGGAACAGGAAATTAACCGATTAGCGGATACGCTCGAACAATATATGGATCTGGATAAAACCTTTGCTTGCCTCGGTCACTAGGCCAGCCGCTGTTATCCAAAGTAAAAAGCATCAAAAAACCAAAAATAGGCTCTACAAAAGTGAAGAGCCTTTAAACAAATTTAATGAGACCTTGTTTAAACCATACTAGCTCATCAACAACGTTAGTTTTTACGCTTGATGGCCACCAGACTGATAAGCGCTGAACCAAATAACCACATAGCTGCCGGTACTGGAACGGGCGCAAAATCAACACCGCTTAATTCCATACTATAAAGACCCACATTATCGCCGGGGCTATCCTCATTAAAAAACACGCTGGTTATTGTCGCTCCTGAGGAATAGAACTGGTAAGTATCAAGCGGAACGCCCCATGAATCCGAGTTTGTTGCAAACATATTGCTTGTCGCCAGTGTTTGACTGGAACCATCTGATAACTCGACGGTAATCTGCTCACCACTCCTACTGGTATTATCAAAGACAGAAAAAGAAAAGCCGTAAACATTGCCAGAACTGATAACAAATTCAACATCATCATTTTGATCGGTACTCATCCTACCGATAGACATATAATCTTCCCAATATTTTGTATGATAACCATCGTGATTAACAAAATCTTGGGATTGTGGTGCTTGTACACTGATATCAAACTGTTGACCACCAGCAGCCAGATTATAAGTCAGCGTGTTGCCGACACCTTGATCCGATCCAGGTACCGACGTCACCTCATTAGCCATGGCCATACCACTGGCGGTGAAGGCAATATTGACCGTTTGCAAAGCAGATCCCGGGGTTGAGCCTACTTCGCCGTTAACACCGACAATATTATTGATATCCAATGGTTGATTAACATATAGCGTTGCAGCATTAGCAAGTAACGGAACGGAGAGAGCCATAACGGCTAAGATTTTTTTAATCATGATAAAAGTCCTTTTTTCTTATTTGAAAAATCACCTTACCCGATTGCTATCGCTGAAGATATAGCACAAAAGCATTA
>NZ_CAXAHB010000095.1:0-5118 GCF_963968385.1 uncultured Oceanicoccus sp. | reverse complement strand
CCTCGGCAATATCGGGCTGTTTAACCGGCTCGATGTCAGTAATTTCATCCACAACCACATCCGCAACCTTGTCAGCAACCTTGTCGGCAACTACAGCTTGCACACTGGGCCGAGCAGCTAGCTCAACTTGCTTTTTCACCACTACGGTTGGGATTTGAAGCTTTTTACTAACAACGGGCTCATCTACCATCACCACTTCGGCCGGCTTTTGATCGCTGCCATGGTATAACCATAGGCCGATCAGCGCCGCGGTGAGAATAATGATCACGGTTTTATGCGCGACAGGAATACCAAAACGATGCTTGGGCAAGTCAGTACTCTCTGCAACCGTTAATAAGGAGGGTACTAACTGATTGACCTTGACTAAATTACCCGCGCAACGCTCATGTAATACGGCGAGCTGATCATTGCTGAGCGGGAAATCACCCATATAACCCACGGAGCGTAGCAGGCCCAGTATATAGTCGCCCGTTTCCCGCTCTATCAGCGGCGCCAACTCGACTAATTTTAATTGCTGTTGATGAAATGAGGCTGACTTTAACCGTTGCTCCAGCTGATATTCACCAGCCATTAATAAACAAATATTGCCATCGCCCAGATCAACCAGTTGCCGCAGAAGATCATAGCCTGCCATGGAAAGCTCATGCGCCTGATCAACCGCCAACATAATGGGCTCAGGCTCACCGTCAATCACTAAGCCAGACTGCAGGGCAGCAAAAAAATCGGGCTGGCTAACGGGAGCAGGCAGTTGGAAATTAAGCTGTTCACTAAGCGACTCGAGTAACTGCTGGGCAGAACCGGTTTCCTCGGCATTGATAAAGCAGCAATCCATCACCTCTTCAATCAGCACACAAGCCTGATCAAGCATGGTTGAAGTACCGCAACCGGGGGCGCCGACTAACAGCACGGTTTGATTACCAAAGCAGCTAAAGTGAACCAACTGATCTAACAGCTGGCGGCGCATTGCACCGGGGTAAAAATAATCAGATTCAAAATCAACAGCAAAAGGATCATCCTCTAGATCGAGGCGCTGCACATAATGTGTAGCATCATAACTGGCTGTTTCAGTCATTAGGCATTCCTGTTGCTCAATCTCTGATAAAAAGGGAATATCGTTACCATTAAGGCGCAACGCCCGCCTCGACTAGGATATCGCGCAGATCCTGCTCTGCAATATCGCTGGTAATAATCGCCTCGCCCATTTGTTTTAGTAACACCAAACGCAAACGCCCATCTAGCACTTTTTTGTCGACCGCCATTATTGATAGGAATTGCTCACAGGTCATCGCCGGTGGTGCCACGGGCAACTTCGCCCGCAACAACATACTGCGCACACTTTCAACATCTGCAGCGCCAATCCACTGCATCTTTTCTGATAGCCGAGCCGCTAACAGCATACCTGCCGCAACCGCTTCACCATGTAACCAGTTGCCATAACCTTGTGCCGTTTCTATAGCATGACCGAAGGTATGGCCTAAATTAAGGATGGCTCGCACACCCGCTTCACGCTCATCGCTGGCCACAACTTTGGCCTTGTTGTCACAGGAGCGATAGATGGCTTCGGCCAGCTTGGTTTGATCGCAGGCTAACAAGTCTTCTATATGCTGCTCTAACCACTGGTAAAATTCAGCGTCGCAAATCAAACCATATTTGATGACTTCGGCAATGCCTGCTGAGAGTTCCCGTTGAGGCAAGGTGGTCAGGGTCTGGGTATCGGCTATAACACATTGCGGCTGGTGAAAAGCACCAATCATATTTTTACCCAGCGGGTGATTCACTCCAGTTTTACCACCTACGGAAGAATCTACCTGAGATAACAAAGTGGTAGGGATTTGGATAAAGTTAACCCCACGCTGGTAGCTGGCCGCGGCATAGCCGGTCATATCACCAATAACACCGCCGCCCAAAGCCACTAATGTGGTGGTGCGATTATGCTTGTCTTGCAACAGCTTATCGTAAATAGCGCTCAAGACTTCCAGCGATTTATGCTGCTCACCATCCGGTAAAATCAATTCTGAATAATCTAAATCCGACAAACTCTCTCTGATGATTTCTAGGTAAAGAGGGGCTACCGTGTCGTTAGTCACCACCAGAACCTGGCCACCGGCTATATGATTAAGCAGCAATTCCGGCTGGCTCAGCAAGCCCTCGCCGATATAAATCGGATAGCTTCTATCACCTAGATCGACACTGAGCGTTTGCATGATATTGTCTAGCTTTGGAATGGTTTGAGGATGGGATATTTAAACACACTCGATCTTAAAAGATAAACCGCCAGACCAACTTTCACGCCGATAATATCCGGATCAGTTCTTGCGCAACGGATTGCGGGCTGCGACCATCGGTATCGATGGCATAGTCGGCAATTTCTTCATAGAGGGGATGACGCTGGCTCATCAGATCGGTCAATACTCGGCGGGGCTGCTCGGCATTAAGTAAAGGGCGTTTTTTATCCTTTGCTGTACGTCGCACCTGTTCATCGATTGATGTCATCAAATAAACCACTCTGCCTCGATTGACTAGAGCTTGACGATTTTCCGGTCTCAGTATAATGCCGCCACCGGTTGCCAACAGGGTTTTATCCAACTGCGTTAACTCATCCAGCACCGCCGCTTCACGGTCGCGAAAACCAGCCTCGCCTTCCATATCAAAAATCCATGGGATATCAACACCACTGCGGTCTTCAATTTCTTTATCGGTATCTTTGAAGCTCAAACGAAGATCAGCGGCCAGCAGGCGTCCGATGGTGGATTTACCAGCGCCCATAGGGCCGACCAGGAATAGATTGGAGGAGGATTTCATATTTTTTTAATTAAGCATCAAATTGGGTTTAATTATTTAGCCCCTAGTTTATAAGAGTATCAGCCAAAATTCTTGGGGTAATAAAAATTAAAGTTTCAGTCTTTTCCTGTGCCACTGAGGTTTTGGTGAATAAACGGCCCAGATAAGGAATATCACCTAAGCCAGGAACCTTAGACTCAGACTCAACATCAACAAGTCGGAAAACGCCGCCCAGAACAACCGTTTCGCCATTATTCACCAGCACTTGCGTGGTTAACTCGGTGGTATTAATGGTCGGCACATGGCCGCCATGCCCAGAGGGCACCAGTTCACCGATAGAATCCTGATTAATTTCCAACTTCATAATGATACGATCATCAGGGGTAATACTGGGTGTTACCTGTAACTTTAACACGGCTTCTTTAAAGGCGACCGTGGTTTCGCCGTTGGCTGAAGATTGCTGATAAGGCACTTCTGAACCGGCCTTGATCATAGCTTGCTGCTTGTCACCGGTAATCACTTTTGGCTGTGAAACAATCTCGACGCGACCTTGTGATTCAAGCGCATTTAATTCCAATTGCACAATCACATCTTGGTTAACAAAACCGACGGCTAGACTACCGGTAGGATTGGCAACGCCCAAATCAACATTTAATGCATCGGGTGAAAGCACCGCCTTTTTCTGGTTATTGCCCTGAGCCAGTTCCAAATTGGCCTCACTAACCGAATTTCGGCTATCGATAATCGACTTGGTGTTACCACCGAAGAATAATTTATCGCCACTGTTAACCTGATTGATACCTGCAACGCCCCACTGTATCCCCAATTCTTCATCAAAGTTGGCGTTGACCATAGCGATGCGGGCTTCAACCAACACCTGACGAACAGGGGCATCCAATAAAGCCACTACGCGACGAATTTGTTCTAACTTCTCGGCAGTGTCGGTCACCAATAATGCGTTAGTGCGCTGATCAACCACTGTACTGCCACGAGATGACAACATGCTGGCGGTCGAGACTTTATCGTCTTCACCCCTGTCGCTTTTAATAAACAACTGATGTATTTCGCCAGCCTCGGCATAACGAAGTGGGATATATTCCGTTTGCAACGGAGATAACTGCTGAGCCTGTTTATTATTTTCTATTTGCTGACGCTCTCTTTCAGTAATTTCAGCCGCTGGCGCAATCATCAATACATTACCATGCTGACGCTTATCCAAACCTTTGGTTTTTAAAATTAGATCCAAGGCCTGATCCCAAGGTACATTTTGCAATCTTAGGGTAATGTGGCCTAGCACGGTATCACTAGCGACAAGGTTAAGATTAGTAAAATCAGCAATTAACTGTAAGGCCGCGCGCACTTCAATATCCTGAAAGTTCAAAGATAACTTATCACCCACATAAGCAAATTCTTTTTTCTTAGGTTCAAGATCTTCAGCAGTTAGCGGCTTAACACTGACTATATATTCGCTATCGGTTTGATAAGCCAGATAATCAAACCTACCATAAATATTTAGAGCAAAGCGTGCGCCTGCTTCGTCAGATTGTGCGTCAATAGACTGAACCGGTGTCGCAAAATCACTGACGTCATAGTGGCGCTGTAAACGCTCGGGCAAGCTGACATCAGAAAAAGCTATGTGGATAAAATTATTCTCAACAGAAATATCAACGCCGGCCTTGGCCTTGGCGAGCTTGATCGCCAAAAAACCTTCACCCTTATCATCACGCTTAAAATCGATATCGACAATTTCATTGGCTGTAGAATCTATTGGCTCTGGGGACGGCACTGATAAATGGGTGTTATTCTTGCTGGGTTTTAAATATTCGCGAATATCTGAATCGGCCACATCAATCGACAAGCTTTTTCCGTCAATCCGAGTTTGATAGCCAGCCGAGTTTATCAAATTTAAAATGATACGAGTGCGACCGGCGGACTCCAAAACGATAGCACTACTGGCATTATCATAAGATAGGGGGAATTTTTTCTGCTCTAAGTGGCTAGCAACGCCAGCGAGATCTAAGATGATTCTTGCCGGATTTTCAATGTTATAGCTCTTGGGCTCTGGTGGCACCGCATCAAAATTCAAACGAACTTGAAAACCACCCTCAGATTGTGAATTAAATTCAATATTGGTCAAATTAATATCTGCAGCCAAAGTTACGCCGGCAAATAATGCGGTCAACATTAACAATAACAATTTCAACATAGATAGCGCCCTAAAAATCCTTTTTATCAAGCTCAACTATCGGCAGGTAATACCGCTAAAACTTGCCACTTATCCCATTCATCCTATTCATCCTATTCATCTAGGACTTTTAACCTAATCGTTATTGGCCT
>NZ_CAXAHB010000094.1:0-5148 GCF_963968385.1 uncultured Oceanicoccus sp. | reverse complement strand
ACCATGACCATGACCATGACCATGATCAAGAAAACACTGCCGATAACAATCTCAATGACATGCCTATACCTGAATGCGGTTATATCAAAGCCATCAATCAAGGCGAAGGCTTTCATAGTATTGGCTGGCGCTTTGAGCCAACCAAGCTCTTTAATCGCACCAAACTATTGGCTTTTTTAAAGAGTATTGTCGCGGAAAGGATGAAAGCGGTCTTTATTACTGAAGAGGGTATTTATGGCTACAACCTGACCAGTGACGCGCTAACTGAAATTGAGCTGGGCGAATGTACGGAAAGCCGCATTGAAATTATTGCCAACGAACTATCCGAACAATGGCAACAACAATTATTAGCTTGCATAAGAACAGTGAATTAAAGCACGGCTACTCGGTAAATGCTTCGATCAGAGAGACTTCCATAGCATAAGCTGCAGTCGCCATATCATTTTCGATCAAGCTAGTTTTTAACACGCCCGATAACCAAAACGGGTTATACAAAGCTTCAAGCTTAAAGCCCTTGGGATATTTGACATAAATAATCTGATTAGGTGGTGGTGGCGGCACATGAATGCAGGCCCCAAAGAACGGCACAATAAAAAACTCAGTGATTACCTGATCGTCACTAAACTCCAGCGGCACAATAAAACCGGGAATACGAATGGCCTGCCCATTCATTTCCGGCATTATCTTGGTCGATACCAAGGCCTGCTGATAACGATCATCTTTTGCTGAGGCAATGGAGGCACTAATCCGGCTACTAATTTGATCTTCGAGCGAGCCCTCTTCGATATTCATCAGATACTCCGGTGGATTTAACAGGGCATCCAGATCTTCCTTGGGCATAAGAGCGGGCCATTGTATCGTGGTAAACTCAGTTGGTTTGGCCGGATTTTTAGCCGCAGAACTAAAAGCCTGCACCATGGTCACAGCCAACGTAGATAATACAATAACCAAAAATATCGTTTTATTGAGGAATAAGGCTTTCAATTTTTACACCACTTATTTTTATTAACGTCAAATCATATGCTCACATTACATTATGGTACTGTGTATCATTCCATTTTGACAAGCTATTAGCGACTAAAACCGTTTATGACTATTGAATTAAAGCACGTCCGTTACAGCTACCCTGACACCCCAGATAAGTTGGTATTGGATATCAATCACTGGACCGTTGCTGCAGGCGAACAAATTTTTGTCCACGGGCCTTCCGGTGGTGGAAAATCAACCTTACTTAATCTGTTAAGCGGCATCTTGCAGGCCGATACCGGTGAGGTCTCTGTGCTGGGCCAGCGTTTGGATATCATAAACGGCCGCCAACGAGATCGTTTTCGGGCTGATCATATCGGCTATATTTTTCAGCAATTTAATCTTATCCCCTATCTCGATGCGATCGATAATATTCAACTGGCCCACCAATTTGCCAGCAAAAAAACTTTGTCCTCATTAAAGGCGGATATCAAATCCTTATTATCCAGCTTTTATATCGATCCAACCGACTGGCACAAACCGGTGGCAAAACTGAGCATCGGCCAACAACAGCGTATCGCTATCGCTAGGGCAATCATTAATAAGCCAGAGCTATTGATTGCGGATGAACCCACCTCTTCACTTGACCAAAGTAATCGCGATAATTTTATGTCAGAGCTGATGGCAATGGTTGCGAAATATAACACCACTTTGATTTTTGTTAGTCACGATCTATCGCTGGCAAAGCACTTCAATCGAATTGATGGTCTGGCCGAGATTAATAGCGCAGGAGCTGACCACTAATGTTTTTTCGTCTAGCGTTGAAAAGTTTAATAAATCGAAAAGGCTCGGTGGCACTGACTATTCTGGCCATGAGCGTCAGCATCTTTGTGCTGCTAGGTGTTGAACATATCCGCACCCAAACCAAACAGAGTTTTAATAGCACCGTTTCAGGTGTCGACCTGATTGTTGGCGCCAGAACCGGCAGCTTAAACTTATTACTCTATTCGGTTTTTCGTATTGGCTCACCCACCAATAATATTGATTGGCAGGCTTATCAAACTATCGCCAACCATGCCAAAGTGGCATGGGCTATTCCTATCTCCCTGGGCGACTCCCATAAGGGCTATCGAGTCATGGGCACGTCGACAGATTACTTTAAACACTTTAGCTACGGTAATAAGCATCAACTGACTTTCACTAAAGGCAAACCCTTTAGTGATTTATTTGACGTTGTACTCGGCTCAGAGGTCGCTACAAAACTAGGCTATTCACTGGGCGATAAAATTGTATTAGCGCACGGTCTTGGTGAAACCAGCTTTAGTCTTCATGATGACAAGCCCTTTAAAATCAGCGGTATTTTAGCTGCCACCGGCACACCAGTAGACCAAACGGTTCATGTTAGCTTGCAAGGTATAGAAGCTATTCATCTCGATTGGCAACAAGGTGTGAGGGTACCCGGCCGCACTATCACTAACGAGCAACTGGAATCGTTAGCCCTTCAACCCAAAAATATCACCGCTTTTATGTTGGGACTAAATTCCAGAATGGCAACCTTTCGTGTGCAGCGAGATATTAATAATTACCACAAGGAACCACTCACGGCGATTCTTCCCGGTGTTGCGTTATCAGAGCTATGGCAAATGATGGGCTTAATGGAAAATACCCTGCGCCTTATTTCCGGTCTAATCCTAACAGCCGCCCTACTGGGTTTAAGCGCAATGATGTTAGCCTCGATCAGGGAGCGAGAACATGAAATACATTTACTGCGCGTAATTGGCGCACCACCGATATTTTTATTTTTATTAATCGAAATGGAAGCGCTATTGATCAGTTTGCTGAGTATTTTATTGGCCATCTCAGCTTTATCTTTAAGCTTAATCTCTAGCAGTGGTTTTCTGGTATCAAACTTTGGTTTACATATTGGCCACTCACTATTATCAGGGAATAATTTGCTATTTATCCTGATAATCATTGGAGCGACCTTTGTTGCCGCTGCGCTGCCTTCATTCTTGGCTTATAAAAATGCTAAATCAGACCGCTAACCATTTGAAACGTTAGTGGCCATTGATTCGCTTATCACGCCGTCTGTTTTGCGCTATTGCAGGTATTGCCAACATGCAAGCTAAACTGCCAACTTTTTCAACAAAACCTCAATTGAACTATACCTAAATACCCTGTATATTCGAAAGCACTGGCCCAACTTATACGACATCCTTTTATGCTTAAAAAGCTCTTATCAATAGCTGTATCGTTTTATCTGGCACTGATTAGCAGCCATGCAGCGGCCTGTGCAGGCCATTTGTATTTAAACCCTGATAATTTTGGCGTGATGGGCAACCTAGCCATCAAATTAGCGGGGCTGGCACCACCGGAGCCTATCTTTAAACTCAAGCACCCTCCTTTGGCAAAAGCCACTCTGGGCGAAGAATCAGAAATTACTGTTGAATATGAGCGTCCTTGGTTCTCCAAGGATGTTCATATGCAACTCAAAAGTAGCAAAGGCATCACATTAATTGATAAATATGTTGCTTTGGATGATTATGATGGCACACTTAAAATACGCTATTTACTGGAAAAACCCGGCCACAACAGCATTAAGATTCAGGTCAATGGTGTGCATAAAGGCCAGAGCGTTATCAGCTCCAGAGTGATTTATATTCAGCCAAAAAAATCTTCAACCGAAACCCATAACTTGCAAGTCACTGCCCGCTAGATCACCCCGTCTTTCCGAATTTAACGCCCACAACACTTTTTATATTTCTTGCCGCTATTACAAAGTGGACAAGGGTCATTACGACCAATTTTTGGCGCCACTCGAGTAATAGGGTCTTGTGAAGGGCAACAGGCCGTATCGCTGCAACAGCGGTCGGTTTCGTCAAAAGAAAGTGCAGATGTTATATCTTTTTTATTCATCGTTAGCCCTCAAAGTCTGGCTTTAAATTTGAACTATTAGCTGGTCAACTGATATCAAGCGTTAGCAACAATCGCCTTTCACCTGATAAAAGGGCTGGCGAACGATGCACTAAACCCGCACCTTCATTACCTTCCCAACGCTCACCTTTCAACAGAGCTACGTCCCCAGCACTCAGTTGCCGTATATCATTAGCTTCAGCAAAAAGTCCCGATCGATGATCGGGTTTACCTTCACTACCATGACCCAATTTACAGCGATTAACCCGATTATGAGGCAACCACTCGGTAGCTGCTCCCTGATAGGTCGTCACTAAACGGCAAGGTACTTGGTCGACATGAAACCTCGGACACATCGCTTTGTCAAGCGCAGTGAGTCTAAGGCCTGCCTGACCTAAATCGAATAGACAGCAAAACATATCAACTAGCTCAGCAATATTCGAGCTTAATACGGCCGTTAATCCAGACGCACCTAAAGCTTTATGGATAGGGGTAAATGCATCTTGAGGAGAAAGGGTCATTGATGTTTGAAAATGGCTATTGGATGCCAAAAACTTTGCAACACTCTGATCCAACTCTTTAGCTAGATTGCGTTGCCAAACAACGATATTGCAATGATCCTGATAGATATCTGACAAAACCGTGGCTTGATCACCTGCGATACAACGGCGTGTTTTGTCAGCTGGGCTAATGACCTGCTCATTAGTTGCTGATAAAGCTATGGAGGGCTCTTCAATAGATAACATGGTTTTCTATGGCACCAAAACTAACGAAGATAAATTGGTGCAAAGTCAGCCCCTTAACCCGTTCTGGCTAAGAGGCTGCTCAAGTCGGTTAAAAGCTACCGCGAATACCGATCCGGAGATTACGTCCAGGTCTAGGCGCATCTTCCTTAACAAAAGACGAGTGAACACGCGCTTCTTCATCGGTTAAGTTTTCAGCCTTAACAAATAGCGTTAGCTCAGTCTTATTAAGCGGGATTCGATAGTTGATATTGGCGTCAATCCAATCATAACCATCGGATGCCTCTTCAGGCTCTGTTACATCATCTTGACTGTAATAGTGTGTATAGCTGAGATTGGTCGATAAGCGGTTATAGACATAATCGACACTGGCACCGACGCGCATGGGTGAGATACGTGGCAAGTTACCGCCATCATCCAATTTTGCACGAACGTAATCGGCAAACAGGGTGGTTTTAACATTCGAGTTTATTTGCCAGATACCCTGTGCTTCGAAACCGTGAAGTGTTACGTCTGCGCTTTGGAA
>NZ_CAXAHB010000093.1:0-5393 GCF_963968385.1 uncultured Oceanicoccus sp. | reverse complement strand
ATTTTTATTATAAGTATTCATTACTATAGTCTCTATGCTCAATTAATAACGATTAAAATTTAAACCCAGTGCTCAACCAATACTGCGGGTTGTGGCCATTACTGGCATCCTGATGGCTAATAGGGGTCGCGATATCTGCCCGAATAAAAAAGGTATCAGTGAGGTTAAGCGCCAACCCAATGCCGGCCCCACTAATAGATGCTGATTTGTTGTCGCTTAGGCCGTTGTCTGTGCCTTTGGCATAATCCACAAACAAAGAAAGCTGAAATACTTCACCCCAGTTGCGACCTGCAAAAGCAGGTTTATTGCTAAAGCCGGGCGCATTTATTATCCACTCGATGCTGGTAAAAATGGCTTTATCATAAATATATTCTGAAGCGGGATAGGCTCTGACCGAGTTGGCTCCACCCGTGGCAAATCGCTCCACAGATGGTAGTAAATCGTCGGAATACTGGCCCTTAAGTTGTAAAAGCACAGTATTGCTCGGGTTGATTAGTTGCATTCTGGTAACGTCGAAACTGAATTTGTTGAAATCACCACCGGCGTATTCACCCGATTCCCCCTTCCTTAATGAGTGATTGTCGCCATGACTATCCATTGAGCCGGCAAAATCGGCTAGACCTTTATCTAAGGTCAGATTGCCCTCGGTAATACCTCCACCCAGGATGCCGTCAATCAGATCAAAATTAAGGCTTGTGCTAAAGACGCTGAGATTGTCCTTACCCCAAATCAGATCGAAATCTTGGAATTCAACTTCGGCCCATTTGCGACTAAAATCCAATCTACCCGAAATATTCAATGTTCTACTGCGAATAAAAGAATAACTAGTGAAAAGCGAGGCTATTTCACTTTCGCCATTGATCAGGCCGGCAGAGCTTTGGCCAATAGCATAGCTATTGGTGCTGTAGGAAAGACCAACGCTGAGGGCGGGGAGAAAAATAGGCAGTTTATAGCTAAAGCTACCATAGGTAGAGTCATCAGGATCAAATGTTTGCAGCGCAGAGATCGTCATCTGATCACCATGGCCAGTGGGATTGTTCCAGTTTAGGCTGCCAATCAAGCGATCGGTGCCGGTGGTTTCACTGCCATGGTTATCGGCGATGACGACAAAATCCATCGGTTTTTCTGTTTTGGCTTTTAACACCAGTTCAGTTTCGCCCACATTTTGCCCCGGTCTGAAGATACCAGCGGCTTCCATTCCAGGCGTGTCATTCAGTCTTAGCAGGGCAGTTTCGATAGACTTGGCTTGAACAGCTTTGCCCGCCAAATGCTCAAAATGCCAGTTCAATAATTCATTGGAATAATAGTTGTTGCCATCGGGGGTGGTTAGGCCTAGCTTGCCCGGTAAAACACGAAGAACGATGGTGTTATTTTCGACAGTTTGTGCAGGAACAAAAGCCTGTGCCAGCATAAACCCTTGTTGTCGATAATATTGAGTAACTTGATTGGCTACTTGCTGTAGTTCGCCAACGGTAAACCCCTCTGGTTGTGATTGGCAAATATCTTCAAGCATGCTGTTGAGTGTTGTTAGATCGACACCCTGGCTTGGAAAAGCATCTGTGCCTTCCACCTTAAAGCGTGCCACGCTCAACCTGGGGCCATCAGCGGCATCGAGAGGGCGCTCGGAAACAACAGGAATTTGCTCCGTTGCGGAGTGGGTATCACGTTGTTTGTCTGAACCGAATTGTTCGTCATCGGGGTTAACCGCACAGCTGCCCTGAGCATAGAGATTCCCAGCCATTAAAAACGGTACCAGAGTGAGCAACGGAAAACATTTTCGAGTTAACGATAGTTTTGAATACCAGTGTTTCAAGTTATTTCCAGCCTTGTTTGTTTATTGTTTTTTTGTCTATTTTTCTTAGCAAATAATATTTTTTAGGCGACTACAACCTTTGAAATTTTACTAAACAGGATAGCGCTACGCCATATCTGGTAGCGGTTTAGTGAATAATGCCAATATTAGGTTGAGGCGAGTTAATAGTATTGGTGGCAAAATAATAGACAATTAATATTTGTAATAGCTATAGTGTCGAGCGACACAGTCATCCTATCTTGCTGTTTTTATTAGATTTATACTGTATTTCCAAAGAATTATATATCAATGTCAAAACAAAATCGACAATGGATATATCAGGTTGTTGAAATGGTAGGCCCAACTAACTAAGGTATATTTGCCATTTATCACTAATATGTCGAGCTACCATGATGACACTGTTTGATTTTTTAACTGCCCGAGGGAAGGCACAAATGCCCGACCCTGATCAAGCCCTGCCAGGACGCTCAGCCGCCATGCCGGTGGCTGCCAAGCATGCTGTTAATAATCATCCTATTGTCGGTCCTTTCCCTGATCACTTGCAGCAGGCTGTATTGGGTTTGGGGTGTTTTTGGGGTGCAGAAAGAATATTCTGGCAGTGTGAGGGTGTCTACTCCACGGCCGTTGGTTATAGTGCGGGCTATACCCCTAATCCGACCTATGAAGAAGTCTGTAGTGGCGGTACTGGCCATAATGAAGTGGTGCTGGTGGTGTTTGACCCGTCAGTAATTAGTTACGATGATTTGCTAACGCTCTTTTGGCAAAGCCATAATCCCACTCAAGGTATGCGACAGGGTAATGACCGCGGCACCCAGTATCGTTCGGGGATTTATTGGTTTAACCCAGAGCAGCAGCAAAGTGCTGAGCGATCCAAACAGCATTACCAAGCCAGTTTATTGGCAGCGGGTTATCCTGAAATCACCACTGAAATATTACCGGCAGCGACTTTTTATTATGCCGAGGATTATCATCAGCAATATCTGGCTAAAAACCCGGGAGGTTATTGCGGTTTGGGTGGAACTGGAGTGCCTTGTTCTCAGTAAAGCTTGCTGGTAATCGCCGCTATGGCATTTTCCACACGGAGAATTCTTTTTCCTAAGTGAATGCTTTCAAACCCCGCTTCAATAAATTTATTCACTTCATATTCGGTAAAACCGCCTTCCGGACCAATGGCCAGCACCGCATTTTCATTAATAGTATGCGGGCAGGGTTTGTCGCTGCTAGGGTGGGCAATGATGCCGCGGCTAGTCTGCGCAATAGCGGGTAACTCATCTTCCATAAAAGGCTTAAATAAGCGCTTAAATGATACTTTAGGAGGCACAGTATCTTTGGCCTGCTGTAAACCGGCCATTAAATACTCTTCAACCTTTTTATCGGTTAACGCCGGACTATTCCAAAAACTTTTTTCAACTTTATAACTGTTGATAACAATCAGTTCTTCGATACCTAGCTCGGCAATTGAGCGAAAAATTCGCCGGATCATTTTGGGGCGTGGTAAAGCCAGAATAATTTTAAGTGGCAGCTTTTCAGGAGGATCCTGATCAAGGGTAACTTCAATATCAACCCTGTCGTCAGTAATAACGGTAATCGTCCCGGTCCCCATCATGCCATTAAGCTGGCCAAGCTTAACGCTATCGCCAACTGATGATTGATGAATATCACGAATATGCTCAAAGCGTTTATCAGTCAATGTGACCTGATTGTCGCTGGTAAAATCCGTGTTAAATAAAATAATCAGATTCACAAACCGCTAGGCCTCTTGTGGCTCGGCTTCGTCTTCATAGACAGGTTCAGCCCATAAATCATATTCATCGGCCTTGGTAATAGTGGCGAGCAGGGCATCGCCGGGGAAGGTATCGGTAAAACCATCCAGATAAACCTTGCCATCGATCTCCGGCGCATCGGCATAGCAGCGACCGATAGCGCCTTGCTCATCCACTTCATCAATCAGTACTTCCATTTGCTGACCGATACGTTGCTGCAATTTTTGCGCAGAAATTTTTTGCTGGGTTTGCATAAATCGTTCCCAGCGTTCTTGCTGGATAGCTTCAGGCACATGATCGGGCAGGTCATTGGCTTTGGCGCCGTCTACGGGAGAGTATTTAAAACAGCCCACGCGATCAAGCTGCGCTTGTTCCAGCCAATCCAATAATAATTGAAAGTCTGCTTCGGTTTCGCCGGGAAAGCCCACCACAAAGGTAGAGCGTATAACCAAATCTGGGCATATCGCTCGCCAAGCCTTAATGCGTTCCAGTAATTTGACTTGATTGCCGGGGCGTTTCATTAACTTAAGAATTTTAGGGCTGGCATGTTGAAACGGAATATCCAAATAAGGCAGGATCTTTCCCTCGGCCATTAGCGGGATCACCTTATCCACATGAGGGTAGGGGTAGACGTAGTGCAGACGTACCCACACGCCCAATTCTCCCAGTGCAACAGCCAAATCCTGCATCCGAGTTTCACGAGCCTGTCCGTCTACAAAATCCAGCTTGTATTTAACATCCACGCCATAGGCGCTGGTATCTTGTGAAATGACCAATAATTCTCTGGTGCCGGCTTGCACCAGTTGTTTGGCTTCAGCCACCACCTCGGCAATCGGTCGGCTCACCAAATCACCGCGCATGGCGGGAATAATACAAAAGCTGCAACGGTGGTTGCAGCCCTCGGAAATTTTTAAATAACTGTAGTGTTGAGGGGTGAGTTTAATGCCCGCCGCCGACACTAAATCAGGGTAGGGTTTGTGGTTGATATTTTGCTCGGGAGGAATAAATTCATGTACCGCTCCCACCACGCTGTGGTAATCCGCAGGCCCTGAAACGCTGAGGATATCCGGATTGGCAGCTTTTATCGCCTGCGCATCGCTGCCTTTGCCCATACAGCCAGTCACAATAACTTTGCCGTTTTCTTGCATGGCCTCGGTAATGGCATCCATCGATTCTTGCTTGGCGGAGTCAATAAAACCGCAGGTATTGACCACCACCACATCAGCACCATCGTAGTCCGGGCTAATTTCATAACCATCAAGCTTGAGCTGGGTAAGAATACGCTCAGAATCGACCAGCGCTTTAGGGCAGCCGAGGCTAATAAAGCCGACTTTTCTGGTCTGTGTTGAGTTTGTCATAGTAGTGGTTGCTAACTATTTGTAAAAAGCAACGATTATACGGGGTTTAGGAATGGGCGGCTAATCACTCAAACAGAATTTTAAAGAGTGTCAGACGAATCATTAATAAATTAGTTGATAATGATTCTTATCTTGCATTCCCATTCGCGACCACTCGCGTGGCCGCAATAATCAAAAATACGTTCTTCCTCATATCGTTAGACGTTAGGAGTTTAGATGAAATTTCAAGCCAAACAGATTGCTAGCGGGTTAATTACGCTTGCTGTTATCAACAGTGTCCATGCGCAGTCTGCAGACCAAAAGGCTGTGGAGTCCACCCAGAGCAAAAAGCTGAATCGCTAGAAGAAGTCAATGTAACTAGCTTACGCCAGCGCCTCTATGACCAAGGTATGCTGAAAGATGTCATTCTGCCCAAAAGTAAAAATTCGGAAAGTTACTGGACGCTGGATTTTCGTGTCT
>NZ_CAXAHB010000092.1:0-5426 GCF_963968385.1 uncultured Oceanicoccus sp. | reverse complement strand
AACCGTTGTTTCATGAGAACCCCCTTAGGCTGATCGTTTTATTTTGCACGAGATGGCCGCAAAAGCCGCGGCATTATACACAAGAGTGGTATCCTATCGCCATCCCTGTAGTATGACCCGACACAATTGATTGTTATTAGTATTTTAAAAGGCCCCCTTTTGACTCAAGTAAACATTAATTTTCGACAAGCCGAGTTCTTAACTAGCGCCCCCACGTTAGCCAAATGCCCAATCGATAGTGGCATAGAAGTCGCCTTTGCCGGCCGTTCCAATGCCGGAAAATCCAGCGCAATCAATACCTTAACTGAAAATAAGCGAATGGCCAGAACCAGTAAGACCCCTGGCCGCACCCAACTGATTAACTTTTTTGCCCTCAGTGATAACCAGCGTATCGTCGATTTGCCGGGCTATGGCTTTGCCAAGGTGCCGCTAGAGGTCAAAGAAAAATGGCAGCGCCATTTGGAACAATACCTGCGGGAAAGGCAATCGCTGTATGGATTGATCCTATTAATGGACTGTCGTCACCCTTTGCAGGACTTTGACCGCATGATGCTGAATTGGGCCCAGAGCTGCGCTATGCCGGTGCATATATTATTAACCAAGGCTGATAAGCTGAACAAAGGACCGGCAAATAATAGCCTGTTAAAAGTTCGTAAAGACTTGGCACCGATGAAAGACTTGGTCAGTGTGCAGTTATTTTCTGCTTTGAAGCGTACCGGCTTGGAGCAATTACAGGCAACATTAAGCCAGTGGCTTAGCCATAGGGAAGCCGCTAAAAGCAAAGTTGAAGAATAAAAAAACCCGATGTGACAGGGTCACATCGGGTAGGGTATCCAGAGCTTCCAGGGGAGAAGCCTGGCCATGGAGACTAACTAATGGTGGGGAAAACCGCCAAGGGGCGCTCAACCACTGCAACTGTGACCTTGCTCCTTGTCGGTTAGTTCCGCTGCCGAAAAAATAAATTAGTGCGCCTCATCCCAATTATCACCGCTGCCCACATCAACAATCAGTGGAACATCCAAGTTCGCTGCAGCCCCCATCAGCTCTTTTACCTTCTCTGCTAGTTTATCCATCGAAGCTTCCGCCACTTCAAAGACCAGTTCATCATGCACCTGCATAATCATTCTGGCATCAATCTCGCTATCGCTTAACCACTGATCAACAGCCACCATGGCTTTTTTAATAATATCTGCAGCGGTGCCTTGCATGGGTGCGTTAATGGCTGTGCGCTGGGCTGCCTGACGACGCATACCATTGCTGGCATTAATTTCGGGCAAATGCAGTCGACGACCAAACAGGGTTTCTACATAACCTTTTTCAGCGGCATCGGCACGGGTTTGATCCATATAGTCCTGGACACCAGGGTAACGGGCGAAATAGGTATCGATATATTGCTGCGCCTCATGACGGCCCACATCAATTTGCTTGGCCAAACCAAACGCCGACATGCCATAAATTAAGCCAAAGTTAATCGCCTTAGCACGACGACGCTGTTCTGTTGAAACTTGATCGAGAGGCAGACCAAACACTTCTGCGGCTGTTGCCTGGTGAATATCCTTGCCTGCCGCAAAGGCCTCCAATAAACCTTTATCTTGGGACAGATGCGCCATAATTCGCAGCTCTATCTGGGAGTAATCCGCTGCGACTATTTTGTAGCCAGTAGGTGCAATAAACGCCTGCCTGACCCGACGACCTTCTGCCGTGCGGATAGGAATATTCTGTAAATTAGGATCCGATGAAGATAAGCGGCCTGTCGCTGTTACAGCTTGGTGATAGGAAGTATGGATTCGCCCAGTAGTGGGGCTAATCATTTCTGGCAGCTTATCGGTATAGGTGGACTTGAGTTTACTAAGGCCGCGGTATTCCATTAGCAATTTAGGTAGCGGGTAATCCAGCGCCAGCTCCGCCAGAACCTCTTCAGCCGTCGAGGGCGCGCCTTTGGGTGTTTTTTTGATAACCGGTAGTTCCAGCTTTTCAAACAGGATTCGACCCAGTTGTTTAGGCGAGGCAAGATTGAACTCCTCCTCTGCCAAATCAAACGCTTCTTTTTCTAACTTCTGCAACCTATCCGCTATTTCTAGGCTTTGTGCTGATAGTAAGTCCCTACTTATTAGTGCTCCATTACGCTCAATACGAGATAACACCGACACCAATGGTAGCTCAATCTCCTGCAACAAACGCTTAAGTCCAGCGTCCGCCTCTAGTTTGGGCCAAAGCACTTGATGTAAGCGCAGTGTGATATCTGCATCCTCAGCGGCATAGGGCGCCGCCTCGGTTAATTGAATTTGATTGAAGGTGAGTTGCTTGGTGCCCTTGCCGGCAATATCTTCAAATTTTGTGGTACTAACTTCTAAGTATTTTTTCGCCAAGCTATCCATATCATGACGGGTTGCGGTGCTATCCAACACATAAGATTCCAACATGGTGTCATAGTCGATACCCTGCAAAACGATGCCGTGATTGGCCAACACGCTTTGATCATATTTTAGGTTTTGCCCTACTTTGGATTGGTTGGGGTTTTCTAATAAGGGCCTGAGCGATGAAAGCACCTCATCTTCGCTCAGCTGCTGCTCTGCACCAAGGTAGTCGTGAGCAAAAGGGACATAGGCCGCGCTACCCGCCTCTACGGCAAATGATACGCCGACGATTCGGGCTTCCATATAGTTAAGGCTGGTGGTTTCGGTATCGAAAGCGAACAAATCGGCCTGCTCAAGCTTGCCTAGCCACACTTTAAAATCGGCCTCTGTTAGCACCAGTTGATAGTCTTTTCTGGCTGGTGCTTCTGGCATTTCAACGCTACTTTGAACCGGCCCTGCACCAACACCTAAGGGGACGCCTGAGCCTCCTCTCTCCATCTCTTCTGCCCAGGATTTAAACTCCAACTGCTTAAAGTAAGTGAGCAATAACTCACTATCTGGATCACTAATAGCAATGGTGTTGACCGACTCCTCAAGCTCAACATTGAGTTTGATAGTGGCCAGCTCGTAAGATAAGTAAGCATTCGCTTTTTCCTTTTCCAGCTTAGCCGGCAAGGTTTTAGCGCCGCGAATGGCGAGTTCGGGGACTTTATCTAAATTGTCATAGAGAGTATCTAAGCCCCCTATTCCCTGCAGCAATCCCAAGGCGGTTTTTTCGCCCACTCCAGCCACCCCCGGAATGTTATCAACCTTGTCTCCCATCAGTGCCAGATAATCAATTATCAACGACGGCGGAATCCCAAATTTCGCCCGCACGCCCTCTTCGTCCATAACGGTATCGGTCATGGTATTTACCAATGTGACATGCTGGTTAACCAGCTGCGCCATATCCTTATCGCCGGTTGATACGACGACATCCAAGCTTTGCTCAGTCGCTTGTCGAGCGTAGGTGCCGATCACATCATCCGCCTCTACCCCATCGACAATAATCAGCGGCAAGCCCATCGCTTTAATAATGTTATGGATAGGCTCAATTTGCTCACGCAAATCATCCGGCATCGGCGGTCGCTGGGCTTTATATTGGGGGTAGATATCATCTCTAAAGGTTTTGCCCTTGGCATCAAAAATCACCGCTACCGGACTGCCCGGATAATCCTTTAGCAGGCGTCGCATCATATTGATAACGCCCTTAACCGCACCAGTGGCTTGGCCTTTGGAATTAGTTAATGGCGGCAGGGCATGATAGGCGCGATAAAGGTAGGACGAACCATCGACTAGTACGATGGGCTTGCTGGAGGTCTGTGACATGGCGGTTGGCTTCGCGGTTATAGCTGAGCTCTGTGCGGGGCATCGAGTTACTGGCTACTAGGGTTAGGACTATGTTTTATTCACTGGGCATTATCACCGCGGGGGTGATTGCAGGCAAGCAAAGCTTGAAACGGATGAAGTGCTATTAGTGAAGGGCGGGCAGCCTAGTCATTTTGGGGTATTTCCGCTTACGACACTTAACTTGCCCTCCCATCTTTTTCAAAAGGTAACATTGAAAACACCAAAAACCATCAAAAGCGTTACTTTTTATGGGAAAAGGAAACAACCCATTAAATCATTAATAAACAAGGCCTTAAGACATAAAATAGCCTTATTGAGTAGCAATGTTACGATATTATTTCTAAAAAGTAACAAATATTTCACCTAAAACGTTGGACTAAGTCCACATAAGTGTTACTATTAGTGCCGTTGCGGTAACAACTGTAACAAAGTGGCCAAAAGCCAATCAACACCTAAACCAGAATCTACTCAACTACAGGAGAGTAATCATGAAAAACGTGGCTATCTTAGCCGTTATCCTAGGGATGCTTGGCAACGCTGCCAATGCTGAAAGCGCCGTCAACGAAGCGCCATCCATGGTTCTAGCAATGAACAGCGGTGCCGCTGTCACTTGGATAGAGCCCGCAGCGGCAATCAGCAACCAAGCCCTTGCAAATCACATTGAGCTAGAAGTTACCGCCACTATGGAGAAAGTTTCCTTGGCGCTGAGCAAACAGCTTGAAGATAAAATTGCTAAGGAAATAGAATATGCGATGCATTAATCGTCAGCGCCCGGAACCCGTCGGAACCGGGCATTTTTGTTTCGGCTACAATATTGTTTAACCGCCTCTCATTCCACACACCGCCTGCTAAATCTTTTACCCACGACCTCACTACTAAGCCCGCTTAAACCAATAGTTAAAGCCCTGAATGATGACGATGCCTAGTTCAACTAACTAGCCAGCATTTCATAGAGACTTCGAACATTGCCGTGAGCTACGAATAGCAATTAGCGAGTTGCACGAATGGACGTATAGCCAACATTTAATTGGGATAAATCAATCGGCGAGCGGAAGAAGCCCATATAGTGACCGTTGGGGTTAATAATCGCGATATTACCACTGTGCTCGACGGTGTAATTTTCTCCGCCGCCAGGTGTTTTGCTGAAAGGAATATTTAGTTGCGTGGCAAAGCGATGCAAGTCTAAAAACTCACCCGTCACACCGACAAAATCTTTATTAAAGAATCTTACATAATCATAAAGCTTTTCCGGCGTATCTCGGGCAGGGTCAACGCTGACTAAAACAATTTGTAGATCCTCAGCATAATCGCCCTCCAATTGTTGTTGATAGAAACGATTTAATAACGCTAAGGTGGTTGGGCAAACATCTGGACAATAAGTAAAACCAAAGAAAACTAGCGACCATTTTCCCTGCAGGTTTGCGGAAGTGAAGGGCTGATTATTATAGTCGAGCAGCGTAAATGCCTTAAAAGAACGGGGATTTTTAAACAAAAACGTACCGTTAGTTTTTAGCTCACTATCACTTAAAATTTTAGGCTTGCTTAGGCCATAGACAAAAAAACCAACAAACAGACAGACTAAGATAACAACAACACCGACAGTCATATAAATGCCGCGTTTTTGCTCGGGTTGTAAACGGTTGACCGGTTGATTTTGCATCGTTGTTTCCGTTGTTGTTT
>NZ_CAXAHB010000091.1:0-5594 GCF_963968385.1 uncultured Oceanicoccus sp. | reverse complement strand
TTGCAAATTTATTGTCCCAGCGTTAACACTCGCTGCATCATGGTTTTTGCCGAATTCATCACTTCAACATTAATCTGGAAAGAACGCGAAGCCGATATCATATCCGCCATCTCTTCCACAACATTAACGTTGGGGTAATACACATAACCGTCTTTATCCGCTTTTAAATGGTTGGGTTCATATTTGCGCACCAGTGGCGCATCGGATTCAACAATACCGCTAACGCGTACACCCACTGCGGCATCGTCAGTGATTGATGTCATCGACATATCATTGTTATTGAGCATATCTGTGCGCATTGTTTCGAAAACCGGATGACGGGCACGGTATACCTGACTGGTATTACTGTCAGCGGATTGCGCATTAGCCAGATTACTAGCCGTGGTATTCAGGCGAATACTTTGGGCTGACATACCCATGCCAGCAATATCAAAAACATTATTCAGCGACATTAAATATCTCCTTTAATGGCGTTTTTAAGCCCTTTGAATTTGCCATTGAGCATTTGCAAGCTGGCCTGAAAATCTAAGGTGTTTTGAGCAAAGCGACTCATCTCAACCTGTTCTTCGACGGTATTACCATCGAGTGAAGGCTGCAGTGGATTGCGGTATAACAACTCAGGACTGACCAGAGCGGTAGCGCCAGCACCAAAGTGACGGCTGTTGGTCGCGACCATAGGTTGACTGCCAATACTCATTTGCCCCTTAAGGATGCTTTTAAAATCAATATCACGGGCTTTAAATCCCGGCGTGTCGGCATTGGTCAGGTTGTTGGCCAACACTTCTGCGCGCTTGGCGCGAAGATGGAGTGCCTGTTCGTGAATACCCAATGCGTTTTCGAAACTGATTGCCATCGTTGCCTTGCCTGAAACTGATTTAAAGGAAGCTCAAACAAGTTAGAGCAAAGGGCATGCCAGAGTTGTAAGTTATTGATAATAATAGCTTTTAGGTTTTTATCAGCGAGATAACGGCAAGGCTTTTCCGCTTTTTGCACGGATGTGGCAATGGGCGGCAATCGCTTTAGACAGCCACCCTACCTCTCCAAGCTTATTAATTGCGTCGATACCGCAATAACCTAACAGAGTGCCGTTAAAGGCATAGTTATTGCTACTTATCACGATAAAGGTATCTACCGACAGTTTTTCGTCGATCAGTATTAACGTCTATTGCGATCTGGCATTTAGCCGACAGGCTATTGGCAAGCAGTGGAAAAGCAGCCTCAACTTGAACAGGCACAGGGCAAGATAATGAAAGTGCGTATTTTTTTTCTAGTGTTTAGTGTCCTAGGCTGTCCGCTTAGCAGTATGGCTTATGGCAATATCGGTGCAGAGCAGATCAAAGCGCGTGTCAGCGTTTTTATGGACGACTATGTCGTTAAGCTGGCTGACGATTATGGCAACAACGTGCGTATTGAATATGCCATTAGTCATCTGGATACCAGACTGGCGATGAAAGACTGCCCACAGCCACTCGAAGCCGAGCTTAACTCCCGTAATAATATTGGCCGTATCAATATTCGCGTCAGCTGCAACGAAGAAAATAACTGGTCTTTATATGTTCCTGTCGATGTCGATTTATTCCGCCCTATTGTCACCACGATTGCTCCCATCGCCAAGGGTGACGAACTGACCCGTAACGAGCTTGAAATGCGTGAAATGAATATTAGCCAGTTAAATGGCGTCTATTTTTCAGCCATGGAAGCTGTAACAGGTATGCAAGCAAAACGGTCAATCAGAGCCGATAAGGTGGTGTTGACTAATGATCTGGAACCGCCGCTACTGATCAAAAAAGGTGAACAGGTGCAAATGAGCGCTCGCTCCGGTGGGCTGGTGGTCAAAATCACCGGCGTTGCGCTGATGGATGGTCATAAGGGCCAACAAATCAGCGTTCGTAACAATCAATCGAAACGTGTGGTGGAAGCCAGAGTCAGCGGCCCGGGGCAGGTGGTGATTCAGTTGTAAAAAAGATCAATTTGGGTAATTAAAATAGGGGATATCAAGCGATCAGTAGGGTTTAGCTACCCGTTTATGCTAAAGTTTTCAGCCGTATTGCCGATGTTAACTATGATCGTTAGTAAATACTGCCCAAAAGCGCACTGCGCAACAGTAATGGATGTTAAAAATGGTTAGAGATATCAACGACTTGGGAAGCCAGCCCAGTGTTAGAACAGCGACCGATCAGGGCGCTAAAAAAGCCACTGAATCGACCGCTTCGGCCACCTCAAATCCCACTATTGGCAACGCTGAACAAGGCGATAGTGTGCAACTAAGCCCTGAAGCTAAAACCTTGCAGAGCATGACTGATAAAATAAACAGCCTGCCAGAGGTTAATCTCGACCGTGTCGAAAAGATTAAAGCCGCGCTTGAAAATGCTGAACACCAAGTCGACAAGCTGGAGCTGGCCGATAAGATATTGAATTTAGACGCACTGCTCTAAGGGCTTTAAAGCAGCTCTGGTTAACACGCCTTGGGCAGGGTGTTAATCAGTTGTAGAAACCAGCTACACATCATTACTAACGATCAAAGGTAACCAGCAATGACAGCGTCTCCTAATAACACTCTATGGTCAGATATTGAGGCCACTTTCGAATACGATATTCCGGCTACCACAAAACTGCTCGATCTATTGCAGCGAGAGCGCAAAGCGCTGGAACAACGCAATTACGAAGAATTTCAAAATATCATCGGCGAAAAGCAACCGATGCTAACCATTTTGGAAGGCCACGCCAATACCCGCCAACAACTGCTAACTGCCGCCGGTTATCATAACGAGCAGTCCACTCTAGAGGCCGCCGATATACAAGCACCGGCCGTTGCCAAGGCTTGGCGCCAACTTGCCGAAGACTGGAAACAGTGTCAGAACCTTAATGAAATCAATCAGCGAATTGCCAAACGTACCCGCTTGGTGGTTGGTCAAATGCTGGATTTATTATATGGCCAGAACAATCGAAATAAACTTTACACTAGCAAAGGCGATGCAAAAACCACAACCGCTGGCCGTCCCATTACCAGCGCTTGATTAACCAGATTAAATACCAAGATCGTCTGTTAAATCAGGCCTTTGTTGCTGCAATTTAATAAAGTCTTCCGGCCGATCGATATCCATCAGTGACTCCAACTCAAACCAATGAAGCTGCGCCTGTTGCAACCGGGCAACGGTGGTAGCAAACACATCCGCACTACCCCAAGGTATCTTATTAAACAGTATCGGCAAAGGTTGGTTTAAGCCTAGCAATACATAACCGCCATCATCGGCAGGGCCGATAACTATGCCATGCTGCTCGATCCCATCAAAAGCCTGCTGCAAATACTGCGGTGAAATGGCCGGACAGTCTGTACCCACAATCACTACCTGTGCAGACCGTTGCAGCGCACTTTCCAGTGCAAAGGACATACGCTCGCCTAAATTTTCACCCCGCTGTTGAAACACCGCCAAATCATACTGCGCTGCCAATTCCTGCCACCAACTATGCTGGCTACCTACCCATAGCTCAATATTGTAATCGGGCAGAGACGCCACCGTGCGCAAGGTATGCTTTATCAAATGACGGTGTAAGGCGGCGGCTTTGTCAGCCGTTAAAAAAGGCGTCAATCTGGTTTTTACTTCACCGGGAATTGGCGCTTTAGCAAACACCACAATCGTGTTATTAGTTTGCTTATTCGCCATAGTAGATTTTTACCAAACGGTCTGGGCTGGCGCCAAAAAAATAAGCCAGTCGTAAACGCCACATTAGCAAAACGGTTTTTATCATGCCATGCTGCTCCCAGCGCCGACTGGAAGTGAGTACCTTGTCCCTGCACACCCACGGTGACGACAATTTGCGCAAGGTTTTGCATAGATGAATATCTTCCATTAACGCCATATCGGCAAAGCCACCAATGTCCACAAAGGTAGCGCGCTGGACAAACAGACACTGATCGCCAGTACCGATAGAAGTTATTTTTGAGCGAGCATTAATAGCCGCTTCAATTATACGAAAAAAAATATGCCGCCCAGTCAGGGTCAAAGCGAAAAAACCCCACTGCTTATTGGTGGTCTTAAGGGCCATTAGAAAGGATGAAAAATTCGCGGGAAGTAATGTATCCGCATGCAAAAACAGTAACCAGCGACCTCGTGCCAAATCAGCACCGGCATTCATTTGTTTTGCCCTACCCGGTTCTGCCATCACGCATTGGTCAATCAATGGCGCTGCCTGCTCAGTAGTGGCATCATCACTACCACCATCGGCAAGAATAATTTCACAGCCTTTGTTACGCAAAACCTGCAAAGGCTGCAAGGTCGCTGCAATCGTCTCAGCTTCATTAAGGGTCGGAATAATAATACTAAGACCATAGCTGCTATCTGCATCCGCCTTAATCATTGAGTGCGCCGCCACAACTACTACCCTGACCCGCGGTGCAACCAAAACAGTGATCGCCGATAGCAATATCCCTATCCATCATCGATACCCCTAACAAGTCAGATAAATGGGTTTTGGTTTTATCGGTGGCGATTAGAGGCATTTCAAGCATTTGATTAAAATCGCAATCGTAAACATAACCCTGCCAGTCAATACTGATTAAACTGCGACACATCACCGTGGCCAAATTAGCGTCGCTAAAATTATTTTTTAGCAAATCCATATAGGGATTAAATGTATTATGGGACATCAGTACACTGCCAAAGCGACTGATAGGCATATTGGTAATGGTAAATAACTGGTTAAATTCAATACCAAAGCGCTGCTTTAATTCAGACTTATAATCGGCCTGCAAGGTTTCCTGCGGTGGTGGCAATACAGCACCGACAGGGTTATAAACCAGATTAAGTTGTTTATCTGCATCAATACCGTAACCCAGAGCATTGAGCTTTAATAAGGCCGCAATACTTTTATTATAAACGCCCTTGCCTCGTTGTTTTTCAACATTATCCTCGGAATAACAAGGCAAGGAAGCGGTGACTACCACGCCCTGCTCCGCTAAAAATTCTGCCAACCCTGTCGCGGCATAGTCAGGCTCGAGTAAAATCGTTAGATTACAGCGATCAATAACTTCGACGCCACGAAGACGCGCTTCAGTCACTAGATAGCGAAAATGCGGATTCATTTCCGGCGCACCACCGGTTAAATCCAACACCTGGATATCATGCTGGTCAATATATCTAAGGATTAAGTCAATGGTTGGCCGAGCCATCAACTCGGTACGGTTTGGACCGGCATTTACATGACAATGCACACAACTTAAATTGCAAAGATAACCAAGATTGACTTGCAGGGTTTCAACACGACCGCGTTTTATCGGTGGGAAATCTGTCGCTAATAACAGTGGGCGACTATCTAGCATGATATGACTCTCAAGGGGATCTGCTACTGGTATGGCTCTCACTCTAGCAATGAATAAAAGCGCTAACAAGTTCGATAATGGTGAATCCACAGATATAAAAGAGACTGCAAGCCTGCCAAGACTTGGCCGACCAAAACCCCACTGGGCATGGAGTCGATATTATTCTAGAATCAACAACCTTTTTGAATCAGCATATTCCGCCCTTAGCTCAGCTGGATAGAGCGGTCCCCTCCTAAGGGACAGGTCGCAGGTTCGACTCCTGCAGGGCGGGCCA
>NZ_CAXAHB010000090.1:0-5691 GCF_963968385.1 uncultured Oceanicoccus sp. | reverse complement strand
CTTCTCCTATTGGGAGCCATCAAGGACAACAACGCCGAGACAAAAAATAACATCGACGCAGGCAAAGGCGCCGACGAAATAACATCACCAGTACGGACAGCCCAAGCATAATGCCCGAGCCCAGGAAGCTTTAGATGCTCAGTATTCTTTTCATGCTGCCGCTGATAACCCATTCGGGTATCAAACACCCAAGCCATTTTAGTATTTGGCGCAAACTCTTCTTCAAACCAATAAACCCAATGATTAGACGTAAAATTAGAAAAGCTGACGCTACTACCATCATCAGCATCAAGAAAATGCCAATTCTCTAAACCACTTGGCTGATAAAAACCATCAATGTCTACGTAACCAGGATTTTCAAGGTTGTTATAGAACATATGGCCTAATTCACTGATCGTGTTGTTAAATCCACTATCACAACTGCCATCATAGTCATAACAAGGATTAGCAGGATTGACCAACCTAGCTGAAGGCAGCCGCCAGTCATCATAACCACCGTATTCTAAACCGCCGGCCCAAGCTTTGGCCTCGGGCCAGCTCAGGTCACCCTCATTATCGTACTGAGAAGTTTTTGCATAATTAGCATCCTGCAACCAGGTAATATTCAAGACACTATCGTAAATCAAGCCATTACCACGGTCATACAAGGCAGCTTCAGCATAAAAGGTAACAGGGACAAGGCAAGCAAGGACAAAGTGAGGTCTAAACATAATTAAATCCTTTTTATATTTCGATATTTAATCCGTTAAACATTTACATGGTATCATTTAATCCAAATCATAATACAGCCTTGCATAGATCAAATAAGACTTTGAAAATTGTTTGTAATAACGTAAATTAAATTATTACTAATTAAACTCAATTAATATCGAAAAAAACAGTTGGTGTTATGTACAAAGAAATCCGCTTCGAAATCGATGGCCCTTGTGCCACCATCACCTTAAACCGCCCAGAACAACTAAACGCATGGACACTCTCTATGGGCGATGAGATTCGCAGAGCCTTTGCTACTGCAGAGCAAGACACCAATGTTGTAGGAATTATTTTTACTGGTGCTGGCCGCGCCTTTTGTTCTGGGGCAGATCTAAGTTTGCTCGACGGCGTCTCTTCAACTGATCTCAATGATCATGCTGGCTCAGCCATGCCAGGCGACAAGACTATTGGCACCAGCTATCGTCAAACCTACTCCTATATCGCTTCTATTCGCAAACCAGTGATTGCTGCCATTCATGGCCCCTGTATTGGCATGGGTATCCCCATTGCACTATTTTGTGATTTACGCTTTGCTACACCCGAATCTTTTTTTATGACCGCTTTCGCCCAGCGAGGCTTAATTGCCGAATGGGGTAGTAGCTGGTTACTGCCACGTATGATTGGCAACACTCATGCTATGGATATGCTGCTATCTAGTCGCCGCGTCTATGCTGAAGAAGCCAAAGATATGGGCATGATCAATCGCATTTGTGAACAGTCAGAATTAATCAACGAAGCTAAACGGTATATTGCCGACCTTGCTGACAGTTGTTCACCCTACTCTATGGCGATTATTAAGCGACAACTACATCAAGATTGGATGAATAGTTTAGATGTAGCGCAGAATAATGCGATGGATTTGATGTTGGCGAGCTTTGCTGGTGAAAACTTAAAAGAGGGTCTTGCCGCCATTACAGAAAAACGTGCCGCAAAATTCCCACCACTTAAACTTGACGATAGTGACTAGCTATTCACTAGCCATTCACTACCTCTCCACCTCCCTATTTTGATTATCTTGCTTTCTGGTTAAAGCTGCTGGACTGATTATTACAAAAGCTTGCACAATAAGATTTACTGTATATAATCACAGATACTGTATATAAAACCATACTGGTAGGCCGTCCAGCTACCAATGTGGCCGTACTACTGTCTACATGCAAGCAAGACAACATCAATCAATCGATTGAAAAAAAAGGAGCAGCGTTATGACCAAACTGACACAACGACAAAATGAAGTGCTCAATGTCATAAAAAGTCATATTGAAGACACCGGCTTCCCCCCTACCCGCGCAGATATCGCGCGTGAGTTGGGTTTCAAATCCGCTAATGCAGCTGAAGAACACCTTAAAGCGCTTGCCCGTAAAGGCGCTATCGAAATGATTGCCGGCGCTTCACGCGGTATTCGTATTCCAGAAAATGATGACGAGAGCGGCATCCCTATCGTGGGTCAGGTGGCTGCCGGCAACCCAATTACCGCACAGGAACATATTGAAGATTACTGCCAAATGCCACCCTCATTTTTCAGCCCCCATGCTGATTATTTTTTGCGGGTACGAGGCGATAGTATGATTGATATTGGTATTTTTGAGGGTGATTTGCTAGCGGTCCACAAAACCAAAGACGTACAAAACGGTGAGATCGTGGTGGCCCGAATTGATGATGAAGTGACAGTAAAACGCTTGAGAAAAACTCGCAGCAAGCATCAAATACAATTACTACCGGAAAATCAGGATTATCAACCGATTGAAGTTGACCTGCGTTATCAGGACTTTGACATTGAAGGGCTAAGTGTAGGCGTGGTCAGAAAACAATAGCTAGAAAATCAACAGCAATGAATAGGTCAAAAATTCATACAGGAAATTAGGCCTGATCATTGTTATTCTATATCTGCAGCATTTATTTAGGCTTAATCTTCCCCGCTGCAAAACTGATGGATAATTAACTTACACTCGGAGGGATTCGTATGGGTAAAAACAGTAAACAAACTTCAAAAGATATTGCTTCACTAGCGGCCAAAACACTGAGAGAACCTAATGCTTCGGAAATTGCAAAACAACTTGCAGGAGCCGCCTTGTCTCAATCAAGCACAAATAAACAGACAGGGGATTCTATGGAAACTATCCTCAATCACTTCGCCAAACACATTGGTCTGCAACAATTTGGGTCTCCAGTCTCTATCAGTGGCGTTGAGCCTACTAAGTAAATATCTTTATCATTGACCTAGAAATTGCTCCGCTGTGAGGTCATAGCAAGTGCTATCCAAATCGGCCACCACCGCTAAGCTGGTTCGAGCCTTGGGTAGTTCATAAGCAAAAAAGAATTTAGTCGCGGCTAGCTTTCCGGTATAAAAATTCTTATCACCGGCATCGCCATTATCTAAACCTGCACAAGCGGCAATCGCCTGTTTTAGCCACATCCACGCAATCACCCCATGCCCCATGGCATCGAGAAAAATGGTGGCATTGGCCAGCGCCAGTGCTTTATCGTCACAATCTACCACTGCGGCGATGGTCTGTTCAATTTGATCAAAGGTTGCTGTTAGTTGCTGACAATAGTCTGACAACTGAGGGTAAGTGGCTGCGGCATCAATTGTCGCCAGTATCTCCTCACGCAAAATAGCCACGGCAGCACCCTTATGCATTTGTACCTTACGCCCCAAGATATCCAGACCCTGAATACCCCAAGTCCCCTCATGGATATGGTTGAGTCGGTTATCGCGATAGAGTCGCTCCACTGGATATTCGCGGGTATAGCCGTAACCACCCAATACCTGTATGGCAAGCTTATTGGCTTCTAAGCAATACTCCGATGGCCAAGATTTACAGATCGGTGTAAGCAAATCCAGCAATAAACTCATACGTTGATTCTGTTGCTGATCCTGCGAGATTTTTTGTTGATCGATAATTTGTGAGCTGTAATACATTAGCATTTGTGCACCTTCGACAAATGCTTTTTGTGCCATCAGCATGCGTTTGATATCGGCGTGTTCGGAGATCATCACCTGCGGCAAATCTGGGTTCTTATTATTCAATGGCCGTCCCTGCGGGCGATTGCGCGCATAATCCAGCGAATAAAGGTAGCCACCCAATGCTGTCATCACTGCTGACAGACCGACCGAAATCCGCGCTTCATTCATCATATGAAACATATTGGCCAGACCGTCATTTTCATTACCTACGAGATAGCCGATACAGTCGCCACCCTCACCAAAGTTTAATAAGGTGTTGGTCGCCCCACGACAGCCCATCTTATGATTAAGCCCCGCCAGTGCGATATTATTGTGTTCACCAAGACTACCATCGGCATTAACCCGCATTTTCGGTACCAGGAACAGAGAGATTCCCCTAACGCCCGCAGGACCACCGGGGACCTTGGCTAGCACCATATGAATAATATTATCGCTAAGATCCTGCTCCCCGCCAGATATCCACATTTTGGTGCCAGTAAGCTTGTAACTACCATCGCCCAGAGGTTCCGCCTTGGTGCGAATATCCGCAAGGGATGAGCCCGCCTGCGGCTCAGATAGACACATGGTGCCAAACCAATCGCCGGCCACCAACGGGCCTAAATACTGCTCTTTCAGTGCAGATGAACCGCAAGCATTGAGCATATTGGCAACACCTTGGGTTAGAAACAGATAAATATTGATCGGGTTATTGGCACAGACAAACATACCATTTAAGGCCTGATCGACCATCCAGGGTAACTGCATACCACCGATATCGGCGTCGTAGCCAGAGGTGGCTAACCCCGCCTCTTTAAAGGCATTAATTGCTTGCTTAACCTCAGGAATAGTCTCCACTGCACCATCGATAAACTGTGGTTCATTGGCATCCAGCTTGCCCGCGCAGGGCAAAAACTCTTCCTCAGCGATGCTCTGACATAGATCAAACATCGCGTCTAACGATTCACGATCATAGTCAGAGTAGCGTTCAGACTTCAGCAAATTATCTAAATCCAGCGCTTCATAAAACATAAAGTCCAGATCTCGGCGATTTACAATCATTGACATAATGCGTCTCTCTCGGTGATTAATTTAATGCTGATTTAAAAATATACCGCACGATAACGGGCGCTTTCTACTATTGCTGCTGCAATGACCAGCGCTCCAACAACTGCTGGTTATCATGCTGCCAGGGATGAAAATCCTTACGGAAAAAATCGCGATAAAGTTTTAAGGTGCCACGCAATACGCCGCGTTTACCAAACAAAAATGCAAGACCAGAGAACCAGACTTTGGGACTCCATAACTTTCCATCACACTTCAGCATATGGCGCACGCCATGCAAAATATCCCAAATCAGAAAAAAGGTACTGCGACGCATAGCGGCACGACGCATTTTTTCAGTGCCACCGATGGCGCGATAAACATCAAAAGCCACCGCTTTGTGTTCCATTTCCTCGGCAGCATGCCAGCGCCATAGCTCGGCCATGGCTGGATGCGCAACGGCAAAAATATCGGCCTCACCCAATACTTTTTCCGCCATGACCGCTGTCATATATTCTACTGCCACAGTACCCGCCAAACGTTGGCGCGCCGGTACATTTTTTTCCACCCACTGCATACGTCGCCGCATAGGGCCAATAAGTTTTTCAAGATCATAACCACGCTGGGCACAGAGTAATTCGTTATAGCGTTGATGCTCACGTAAATGCACCGCTTCCTGACTGTAAAATGCTTTCATTTCTCGCTGTAACTTGGGGTCAGTAATGCGATCGCGATAATGTCGCACCGAGTTAATAAAAAACTGTTCGCCCAGCGGAAAGGTAATAGACATAGCATTTAGCCAGGCCGTGGCAAATACGTGGTTGTCCATCCACTCGCTGGTTAACGCCTCGGCAATATCCAGTTTTGGGTTGCGTTTTACAATACTGACATTATCTGGTGTAAAGGATTGAGTTGGGCTCATAATGAGTACCTCTTAAATACGCTCAATA
>NZ_CAXAHB010000089.1:0-5818 GCF_963968385.1 uncultured Oceanicoccus sp. | reverse complement strand
AAGCCGACAGGCGATGCCAAGGAGTACGTCGACCTGCTTGCTGACGTTGCAATCCAAGCAAGGGCCGACAAGAAGTATGCGGCAAGCATGGCCCAGTTCATGCGCGAAGCACCGACTGGTTCTGGCATTGCCCGCAACATCCAGCAGTGGCATGTCATGTCAATCCTGTCTGCCCCACGCACCTGGTGGACGATGTTGTTTGGCAGTGCCTATCGGGCCGCTACGTTGCCAGGCCAAATGGCTGCTGGTGGGTTGATGGACGCTGCCGCTCGTGGCTTGCGTGGCGACATGCCTGGCATGCAAAGCGCATTGCAAGGCTCAAGCCTCAGCCTCAAGACCTACATGAAGTACGTTCAAAACACGATGTATGCCTTGCGGTTGACTGGCGCATCGCTCAAGCACAACGAAGCGTTTGGCAACCTTGGTGTCGACTACGCAGGTTTTGACAGGTTCCGTGACGCTGGGCCGAAGCAGGGCACACTGCGTGATGTGCAGATGCAAGAGATTGACGACGGCCATTGGTCGATGGACGTCAACAACAAAAACTTTCTTGCTGTTGCTACGCATTACATAGCTCGTGCTGCGCGGGCAACCGTTGGTCGCCCCATCACTGCCATTGACAGCTTTATCAACGGCATGGTGGGCCCGTCAGTTGAGTGGGCTCGCTTGATGGACGAACAGCTTGACCACGCTGCTCGCGTCGGTGTTGGCAGCCCTGGTTCAAAAGAGGTGTGGGATCACGCCAGCAAAGAAACAGAGAAGTTGCTGCGTCGGCAGATGCGTGACGTCACCTTGCCTAGCGGCGCAGTTGTTAAAGGTGGCGCGCTCACTGGCACGCACGCCAAAAACGTCATGGATTATGTGGCGTTCACTGATCCGCTCAAGTCGACATACGAACCCCGGACATATCAGATGGGGATTCGCAAAGCGAGAGAGCAGGGGCTTACAGATCCTGTCGACGTCGACAAGTTTGCCTACTCCTACATGAAGGAGTCGCCAGACGGCCGGCCCCTTGCCACTCGGTTGTGGCGACCAGCAGAAATGGCGTCGAACTTTGTGCGGGAGAATCCGCTTGGCTCAATCATCTATGCCTTGCCACGCGGCCCGGTCAACGTGCTGAAGGGTGCAATGCGGATGGTGCCTGGCGCAAACCTGCTGGTCGATACCTTTTGGCGCGACATCCACAGCGAGGACAAGTTCACCCGCTATCGGGCGCTAGGCGAAATGGCTACCGGCAGCATGACGTTTGCCATCATCACGCAGCTGTTAAACAGCGGGTACATCCAAGTCACTGGCTTTGATCCTGCTGATTGGCGTGAACGCAAGACTGGTCCAACTGCGGATTTCACTGGCTACATGCCAACCAGCATCCGCTTCCGCGTGCCATTTACTGATCAATACACGCCATTGATTCAAGTGCGTGCGTTGGATGGATTGGCCACGATGATCGGCATTGTTGGCGAATACAAGGAACTGGTTGAGAACGTCAGCTACGAAGACGCGGAAACCGCAGCGTCGCAAGTTGCTGTGTCTATTGCTGGTGTTGCTAGGTCTTTAGGCCCAGGCAAATTCAACTCAACTGTTCTTGAGCCGTTCCGTCGCTTGATGGATCTGTACTCGAACGCTATGGACAATGGCAGGGCAGGCAGCAGGGAGGGCCGGGTTAACGCTTGGACTCGGTACATCTCTACAAACTTGCGCGCCTTTATGCCGTCATTCTTTGCTGGCATGCGTGTTGGCCCGCAGTTGTTGCCATCAGGCCCAGCCACAGAGTTTGCGCCGCTGGCTATTCCTGCCCAAACCATGCAGCTAATGCGCATGCGTTTACCTGGAGCAAGTGCGGAGTTTCCGCCTGAGCGTCATCCAATCACAGGCAATCCAGTGCCTATGCCTCAGGCATTTGGCACAAACTTGATTCCTGCTGATCAGCCATGGGCGCGCAGTGCGTTCAACTTGCTTAGCCCCACCAGTGCTTTTGTCACCCGCACCCTGTCAGACGATCCAATCGACATTGAGATCCGCAAGTTGTATGGCAAAGGCTCGATGGCTCAGTGGTGGACCGACACTGCTTTTGGCGACAAGCTGCCAAACCGTGTGCTGTCTCCGCAAGAGCTTGATCGCCTTGTGGTCATTGGCACCAAGGAGGTAAAGATCAGGGACAAGTACCTTGAAAAAGCAATGCGCGACCTGGTCACAAAAGACCCGAAGTACGCATCACTTGGTTACGGCGGCAACCCTGCTGATAGATCGCGGCCTTCAGGCCAATTTGAAAGCTTGCGAATGGCTGAAATGCGCAGCTTGTTTAGGGAGTACGTCACGGCTGCCAAGGCGTTGCTTGTTGAGGAGAGCCCGGCGCTTGCCGAGGAGTTGCGGCAGGTAGAGCAGATCCGTGCTGACAATGCTGTAATTAGAAACAAAGGCACGCTCGATCTATTACGCGAGACGGGCAGCACACCGCAAACCTTCGTTGACGCTCTGAACTAATGCCTTACGCCTACCAGGTTTTCACCGGCAACGGAAGCACCAGCCAGTACACCATTGCCTTTCCGTACATCAGGAAGGAACACGTCAAAGTCTTTGTCAACTTTGTCGACACGTCGTTCACCTTTGCCAATGACACCACGGCGCAGCTCAGTGCAGCGCCTGGGTCTGGCGTCAGGGTTGAGGTGCGCAGGATCACGCCTGCTAACGCACCGTTGGTTGACTACACCGACGGCTCCACGCTGACGGCTGCTGACCTAGACACCAACGCCTTACAGCAGCTGTACCTGGACCAAGAGCTAGATGACATTCAGAAACAGGTTGTCACGCTAAGCACCACGACAGGCTTGCCGACGCTGGGCAACAGCAGGCTAACGGAAGTCAGCGATCCGACCAACGCACAAGACGCAGCTACTAAGAACTACGTCGACACTCGTGTCAATCAAACAGCAAACATTGCTGACGCTGCAGTTACAACAGCAAAGATTGCCGATGCAAATGTAACTACTGCCAAAATACTTGATGCAAATGTAACTACTGCCAAGGTTGCAGACTCTGCAATTACAACGGCAAAGATTGCGGACAACAACGTAACAACCGCAAAGATTCCTGACGCAAACATAACAACTGCCAAGCTTGCAGATGCAAGTGTTACAACTGCCAAGATCCCAGACGCAGCAATCACTGCTGCCAAGCTGGCATCAGGGATTATTGATACAAGTAAACTGACAGCCGGGACTGTCGTTACGGATTCAGAAGTTGCATCTGTCACGCCAAGCGACACCAGCTTCTACTCAACGCAGGCATCAGACACTCGCTACTTCAGGCAAGACACGAGCGAAACGATTGCTAGCGGCAACACATGGTCTGCAAGCGACACGAAGATCGCAACGACTGCGGCTATCGATGCTCGAGTTATTGACCTGGTCGACGACGTTGGCGGCTTTGTGCCCATTGCAAACGAGACCAGCTTTCCTGCCACAAACCCTGACGTCAACGATGGGCCCGGCACCGTCGTCAGCATCTCAACCATTGGCTCAACCCGCACGCCTAACACTGGCGTCGTCAGCATCTCTAACGGGTCTGGCACCAACACCGTCACAATCAACAACTGCGGCACAACAGTTCTGACCGCTGGCTTTGGCGTACTTGTTGAAACCACTGGCACGCTGCACACCTACAACTTCCACCGCTTGGTGCCAAAGGCCACAGAGGTGACCACGGTTGCGGCCAATGCCACCGCTATTGCCAACGTATCAACCAACCTTTCTGACGTACAAAACTTCAGTGATCTGTACCAGATCAGCAACGGCAACCCTTCGGTGCGTGCTGACGGCAGCGCCCTGGTCGAAGGCGACCTGCTGTATGACCGTACAGCCAATGTCCTTAAGGCGTACAACGGAGCGTCCTATCAAAACGTTGCGCCTGACAACGCCACGTTGGCTGACATCAATGTGGTGGCCAATGACCTGGCAACGTTTGACGACCTGGGCTCTGTTGGTGACGCGGCTACTGCGGCAAACAGCGGCGGCGCACTGGAGACATGCGCAGACAACATCACAGACATCCGCAACCTGGCAAACATTGAAGACGGCACGACGGCAACCAACGCCATCACCAACGTCAACAACATCCGCACCAACGTCACCACGGTTGCCAACAACATCACGGCGGTGTCGAACGTCAGCAGCAGCTTGAACGACATCAACCGGTATGTGCAGGAATACAAAATCTCAAACACTGCGCCTACCAGTCCCAGCCCTGGCGACCTTTGGTATGACGGCACAGCCAACATCCTGAAGTATTACAACTCAGCCAACTTCATCGGCATTGCCCCTGGCCTCGCGTCGGTTTCGCAAGACACCAGCCCAGTACTCGGTGGCAATCTCAATGCTGGTGGATTCAGCGTATCCAATATGGGTACTATTGATGGAGCCAACCTCGCGATTGATTTCGGGACTCTGTAACCATGGCAAAGCAGCTCAGGCTCCGTCGAGGCACAACGACACAGCACGGCAGCTTTACCGGGGCCGAAGGCGAGGTCACTGTCGACACAGATAAAGACGTTGTTGTTGTCCACGACAACGCAACCGCAGGCGGCAGGCCGATGTTGCGGGAAGACCTGAACAACATGCCAGCGTCAGGCGTGAGCGCCGGCACCTACGGCAGCGCGACACAAGTGGCAGCGGTCACTGTCGACGCAAAGGGGCGGGTGACATCTGCTTCTAACAACGCGATCGACGTTTCCTCCCAGGTCGGCTCAGTGCTGCAAGGGTTTGACGCAGACACAGCTAAGACCGACGTCGCGCAAACGTTTACGGCTGGCCAACGCGGGCAGCTGACAACGCTAACCAGTTCGTCTGGCAGTGTTGCCATTGACTTTGCTGCTTCTAATAATTTCAGCCTGACCTTGTCGGAGGCGGTGACAGGCATAACTGTTAGTAACGCAACAGCAGGCCAAAGCGGCAGCATCTTTATCAAGCAGCCCGCATCAGGTGGCCCTCATGCCGTTGGCGGTTGGGCTGCTGCCTTCTTGTTTAGCGGTGGCACCGCGCCCACGATTACGCAAACTGCAAGCAAGTGCGATCGGGTGGATTACACGATTCGCACTGCCACTGAGATTCAGGTTGTTTGGACTGGTAACTACTGATGCCCATCTTTAGCAATGTTCTTGCAGGTGCCGCCGGTCAAGGTGGCGCTGCTGAGTACGTCATCCCCAAGTCGCTGAGGTTCAACAGCGGTGATAGTGCTCACCTAAGCAGAACTCCTACCTCTGCAGGCAACCGACGTACTTGGACTTGGAGTGCTTGGGTAAAAAGAAGCAAACTTGGTGAACGAGTGGCTCTTTTTACAGCAGGTTCAGATAACACTGAAATACTTTTTGAGCCAGACGACGTTCTTAGGATTTATTTTTATCCTGGATCATACGCTGGACATACAAAGACAGTTGCAAGTTTTAGGGACACTTCCGCGTGGTATCACATAGTAGTCGCTATCGACACTACTCAAACAGGAAATGATAATATCGCAAAAATATATGTAAATGGTGTTCAACAAGAGGTAACGCATCCCAATAATTGGACTACAAATGGTCAGACTGACGTAAATAATACGGTAGCGCATTATATAGGATCTCGTTTTGGACCTGCGCGTTTGATAAATGCCTGCATGGCTGACGTTCAACTTGTCGATGGTCAGGCGCTTGCGCCGACTGACTTTGGTGAAACGCGCAGCAGCGACGGCGTTTGGGTGCCGAAAGAATTTGACGGAACATACGGAACTAACGGCTTCCACCTGAACTTCAGCGATAGTTCAACGAACGAGGCGCTGGGTTTTG
>NZ_CAXAHB010000088.1:0-5858 GCF_963968385.1 uncultured Oceanicoccus sp. | reverse complement strand
CGATGACTTTGCCGATGACAATGCCATCGAACCTAGTTATTGGTTTAATCGGGCTGGTTTGAGTCGCATTGAACAGGTGCATGACTATCTGGATAGTTTGCCGGAGACCGGTAAGGTGTTATCACTAGCAACGCCTTATAAAGTATTACGCACGCTCACCACCGGTATCGATGATATTCAACTGAGTTTGATTCAGCGCGCCATACCAGAAGATATTAGTTCGATCCTGATTGATCCTTATTTAAATGAGGATATTGATCAAACGCGGATCACTGTCCGAGTAATGGAAACCAGCCGCAGCTTAAAACGTGATGAATTGTTGTCACAGGTGCATAACCATCTGATTAATGAAATGGGCTTTGAGGAGAATCAAGTCCACTTAACGGGTATGTTGGTGCTATACAATAATATGTTGCAGAGCCTTTATCGTTCGCAAATCCTGACACTGGGTGCGGTATTTATTGCCATTTTGGCGATGCTGATCTTTTTATTTCGCTCACTGCCGATTGCGTTGATTACGCTGGCGCCCAATCTATTAGCGGCAGCGATGGTGTTGGGTGGTATGGGCTTGGCGGGTATCCCGCTGGATATTATGACAGTAACCATTGCTGCTATCTCAGTCGGCATTGCCGTGGATAATACCATCCACTATATGCATCGATTTTGTAGAGAATTTGCTAAAGATCAAAATTATTTAGCCACTATGTATCGTTGTCATGGCTCCATTGGCAAAGCCATGTTTTATACATCGATCATTATTATTATTGGCTTTTCCGTATTGGCCTTGTCCAACTTTAATCCCAGTATTAATTTCGGTTTGTTAACGGGCATGGCAATGTTTGCCGCCTTAATGGGTTCATTATTATTATTGCCGCAATTATTAATAACCTTTAAGCCCCTTGGCCCTGATGCCGCGATCACAAAAGAGCTATGACTTTTGAATGCAGGCAATATTGTGGTGCTTGCTGTATAGCGCCTTCTATTATGACCTCAATTCCAGGGATGCCGGCAGGAAAGCCAGCAGGGGTGCGGTGTATTCATTTGAATAAAGACTATCGTTGTGATCTGTTTGGCAAGCCTGAAAGGCCTTTGTTATGTGAAAATTTTCAGGCTGAGGCTGATCTCTGCGGTGCTAACCGTGAACAGGCTTTAGCGCTTATTCACTTGCTTGAACAGGCGACGGTATCTTAGCTATGGAAACCATCCCCTTGTTTCCGCTGAATACAGTGCTTTTCCCTGGCGGCAAAATGTTGCTGCAAATCTTTGAGCCTCGTTATCTGGATTTAGTCAGTTCATGTTTAAAAAATAATACGGGTTTTGGTATAGTTTTGTTGCGTGAGGGTAGTGAATGTCAAGGCTCGAGCGATGATAAAGATCCACGGTTGGCGCAGATAGGTACCTATGCAAAAATCGTTGACTGGGATTCGTTACCTAACGATTTACTCGGTATCACCATTGAGGGTACAGAAAAATTTCGCTTAATCGCTCATCATCAGCGTAACGACAAATTACATATGGCAGAGGTCGAGTGGATAGAACCAGAGCCCATTATCGCGCTGCCAGAATATGCTGATGAAATGGAAACATTGTTGGCTCAGTTGCTGGACCACCCTTATGTTGCCCGACTAAACCTCTCTCCGGAAATCGAAGATGTAGCCGCAATAAGTTGTTTACTAAGTCAGTTGCTGCCGATTGAAGAAAAGATAAAATTCCAGCTGTTATCACTTGATGATCCTTTGCTACGTATGGAGCAGCTGATGAGCTTGTTGGATGAGTACAATTAGTGGCTTCTGGTTACTTAGCTATTGCTTTCTAGCCTGCAAGATTATATTGACCTGTTGTTATCGTCCCAGTAAGGTTAATTTATCTTTGTAACCTACTTCTATTAACCTCGGTATCCAACGATGTCAGATGATCATAATGACAATGATCTTTTTCTTCAGGAAATGGGTGGTGTGAAACCTATCACCGTTGAGAAAAAAGTATCGCTGCAGCGCAGTCGTGATTCAGAGCTGGCCAAACAGGCAAGACGCGAAGCGGCTACTCAAGAGCTAGGTAAGGACAAAAATCATCTAGCGAGTGATTTTGTTGATTTGCTCGACCCTTTTTATCCGCTTGAGTTTAAACGCTCAGGCGTACAGCACGGTGTATTTAAAAAGCTAAAGCAGGGTAAATATCCGCAAGAAGGCAGGCTGGATTTGCACCGTATGACGGTAGAAAAGGCTCGTCAGGAAGTCTACAGCTTTATTAAAGAGGCTGCGGCTTATGATTTGCGCTCTTTAATTATTGTTCACGGTAAGGGCAGTCACAGCAAAAAAGATCAGGCTTTGCTCAAAAGTTATGTCAATAAATGGTTGCCAGATTTGGATGAAGTGCAAGCTTTTTGCAGTGCCCAGCCTCGGCATGGCGGACTGGGAGCGGCCTATGTGTTGCTAGGTAAAAGCGAACGAAAAAAACAGGAAAATCGTGAGCGATTAAGTCGAGGCAGGACAACAGCTGGCTAATCAGCGATAACCAGCCTTTTATGCTTTAGACTGCACCATTGGCAATCAGTATATTGGCATAGTCCACCGAAGCGCGGTGCTGTTTGACAATAGACAGCACTGTTTCCCCTTTTGGGTTGGTGGCATTAAGATTGCGACCCTCGGCGGTAAAAAAGCCAACGAATTCAGCAAAGTTTTCCAGACGCATCGATTGGTAGGCTTTTAATAAAACATGAAAATCCGCTTCAATATCTTCTGCGGGTTTAACTGCCAAAAAATCTTTAACCCGTTGTTCGGTCCAAACCTCGTCGAGAACTTTTTCTTTATCTTTTTTTAGTGCCATAGCTTATCTGCCTGTAGTGAAACTTGTGGTAAAACTTGTGGTAAAAATAGTTATTTAGCCGTTGAGTTTGGCCATCAGGATTTTGTTAACCATGCCCGGGTTAGCCTGGCCTTTGGAGGCTTTCATAATTTGGCCGACAAAAAAGCCGGTCATTTTTTTACGCTTGCCTTCATCGGCATTACGGAAATTGGCTACCTGCTCGGGATTATTGGCAATCACTTCATCAACCATCGCTGCTAGCGCGTCGCCATCTGATAGTTGCTTGAGTCCTTTGGCTTCAATAATGGCATCAACATCATCTTGATCGGCCCACATGACGTCAAAAACCTGCTTGGCTATTTTCCCAGAAATAGTGTTGTCTTTGATGCGCTTAATTAATCGACCTAACTGGGCGGCATTAACCGGACATTGCTTAATGCTGAGTTCTTCTTGATTCAATTTGGCTGAAACATCGCCAATTAGCCAATTTGCAGCTAGTTTGGCATCGTCACAGATGCCGGCAGTTTCTTCAAAATAAGTGGCCATAGTGGTATCGCCACTTAAAATGCCAGCGTCATAGCTAGATAGCTGATAGTTTTCAACAAAACGTGCCTGACGTGCATCGGGTAGCTCCGGCATGGCGTCGCGCAGGGCATTGATATAATCGTCATCAATTTCGACCGGCAAGAGATCAGGGCAGGGGAAGTAGCGATAATCATTGGCTTCTTCTTTGCTACGCATGGCTTTGGCGGTTTTGGTTTCACTATTATAAAGACGAGTTTCTTGGGTAATACTACCGCCGTCTTCGAGAATTTCGATTTGCCGTTCTACTTCCAGCTCGATAGCTTCTTCCATAAACTTAAAAGAATTGAGGTTTTTGGTTTCTGTCCGCGTGCCAAATTCCTCGGTGCCCGACAACCGCACTGAGACATTGACATCAAAACGCATGGAGCCTTGAGACATGTCGCCATCTGAAATGCCTAGAGAGGTCACAATACTATGGAGCTTTTTAGCAAATTCAACCGCTTCTTCAGGGCTGCGCATATCCGGTTCGGAGACAATTTCAATCAGCGGTGTGCCGGCACGGTTTAAATCGATACCTGAATGGTTTTGCAAGCCTTCATGAATAGATTTACCGGCATCTTCCTCAAGATGAGCATGGTGAATACGGATTTTTTTGCCATCACCATTTTGCAGTTGAATTTCAATAGCGCCCGCCCCAACGATAGGGTAATCCATTTGAGTGGTTTGGTAGCCCTTGGGGGAATCTGGATAAAAATAATTCTTGCGATCAAATACCGATCGTTTATTAATCTCGGCGCCAATACCTAAGCCAAACATAATGGCATAGCGTAGCGCTTGCTCGTTCAATACTGGCAGAGTGCCCGGCATGGCTAGATCAACGGCATTTGCTTGTGTGTTAGGCTCCGATCCAAAGGTCGTGCTGGAGCCTGAGAAAATCTTGGTAGCCGTGGCCAGTTGCACATGAACTTCAAGTCCAATTACGGTTTCCCATTCCATCACTTAGCCCTCCGCCTTGGTCACTGGTATTTGTTGATGCCAGTCGGTCGCTTGTTGAAATTGATGGGCGACATTAAGTAGCTTGGCTTCGGCAAAGTAGTTACCGGTTAGTTGCAGGCCTGCAGGTTTGCCATCGACTAAACCGGCCGGGATCGACATGCCCGGCAGTCCTGCCAAATTGGTTGAGATGGTATAGATATCTTCTAAGTACATAGAGATGGGGTCATTGGATTTTTCGCCTAATGCAAACGCCGTGTTGGGTACAGTAGGGCCCATAATGATATCGACGTCTTTAAAGGCTGCAACAAAGTCATGTTTAATTAAGCGACGAATTTGTTGCGCTTTGCGATAGTAGGCATCGTAAAAACCGGCGGATAATGCATAAGTGCCGACCAAAATGCGACGCTTGACTTCCTCACCAAAACCTTCCTCTCGGGTGCGAGTGTAGAGATCTTGTAAATCTTCAGGATTTTCACAGCGATAGCCATAACGAACACCGTCAAAGCGGGATAAATTGGCCGAGGCTTCGGAGGGAGCAATGATATAGTAGCACGGTACGGCCAAGTCGGTATTGGGTAAAGAAATTTCCTTCACCGAAGCACCCATACTTTCATATTCTTTAATCGCTGCCTGTACCGCTTGCTCGATGGCCGGTGTTAAGCCTTCGCCAAAATATTCTTTGGGTAAACCGATGGTTAAACCCGATAGATCCTCATTCAGTGTGGCGGTGTAGTCAGGTACTGCTTTATCGATACTGGTTGAATCTTTGCTATCAAAACCGGCCATTACGTTTAGCATTAGTGCTGCATCTTCAGCGCTGCGTGTCATCGGTCCGCCCTGATCAAGACTGGAAGCAAAAGCGATCATACCGTAACGTGAAACGCGGCCATAAGTGGGTTTTAAGCCGGTAATACCGCATAAGGCAGCTGGCTGGCGAATAGAGCCGCCGGTATCAGTGCCGGTACTGGCTGGCGCTAATTGCGCGGCCACTGCAGCGGCACTGCCGCCGGATGAGCCGCCGGGCACACAGTCGGTATTCCAGGGGTTTTTAACCGCGCCGTAAAAGCTGGATTCATTGGATGAGCCCATAGCGAACTCATCCATATTGGTTTTACCAAGTGATACCGCCCCGACCTGATTAAATTTTTCAATGACGGTGGCATTATAGGGTGGAATAAAATTATCCAGCATTTTTGAGCCGCAACTGGTCTTGATACCTTCAGTGCAAAAAATATCTTTATGGGCCAAGGGGATGCCGGTCAATGCTGAGGCCTCATTGTTGGCGATTTTGGCATCGGCAGCTTTGGCCTGAGCTAACGCCTGCTGTTCAGTCACGGTGATAAAACTATTGACATCTGCATCAAGAGTTTTGATGCGATCCAAAAAATGTCGAGTGAGTTCTTCACTGGAAAACGTTTTGTTGGACAAGCCTTTGCTCAGCTCGGCCAATGTCTTGTTGTGCATGAAATATCCTGTTGTTTTATTCAATCCGTCTCACTGGGGTGAAATTGCAAAATGAAATTCGGAAAATT
>NZ_CAXAHB010000087.1:0-5887 GCF_963968385.1 uncultured Oceanicoccus sp. | reverse complement strand
TTGTTTCTATTGCTGCTTCCAAGGCGCCACTTTGAACAGTAATAACATCCCTGGCACGGCAATGAATGCACAGAGTAAAAAGAAACTGGTCCATCCGGTATATTCAACGATGACACCGGTGACCGCATTGGCAAAAGTTCTGGGCAGCGCTGTTAACGCTGTTAATAAGGCAAACTGAGTGGCGACATAACGCCTGTCGGTTTCTCTGGCAATAAAAGCCACAAAGGCGGCGGTGCCAAGCCCAACCCCTAAATATTCAAACGCGATTACCCCTGCCAACAGCCATAAATTGGCCCCCACTTCGGCCAATATAGCAAAACCGAAAATACTGACTAATTGCACGGCACCAAAAATCCATAGGGCACGGTTAATACCCAACTTAATCATCCAGATACCGCCTAGTAGCCCGCCAATAATCGCTGACCATAGGCCCGCATTTTTTGCCACTACACCGATCTCGGTTTTGGAAAAACCCAAATCCAGATAAAACACCGACGACAAGGCCGTTGCCATACTGTCACCGACTTTATAAAAAAACATAAACGCCAAGATCAGTAAGGCTGAGGACAAACCTTTGCGGGTAAAAAATTCTTTAAACGGCTCAACAACGGCTGATTGCAAGGTGGCAGGCGTGCCAGCCACTTTAGGCGGCTCTTTGACTACCAGCGTCATCACAATACCAAACAGCATAAATGCCGCCACAATCCAAAACACCAAAGCCCATGGCAGATGATCGGCTAGAATTAAGGCCAGTGAGCCCGGCACCAAACCGGCTATGCGATAGGCTTGCACATGGATGGAGTTACCCAAGCCCAGTTCATTATCAGGCAAAATCTCACGGCGAAAAGCATCCAATACCATATCCTGACTGGCACTAAAAAACGCCAAGGCCAGCGCCATATAAGCCACTGTCATCAATGATAAAGCGGGGTCAAGCAGACCAAATAAGCCGATCAATAGCAGACAGGCAATCTGCATCGGCAATAGCCAACCGCGACGACGTCCTAAAAACGGCGGCGTATATCGATCCATTAAAGGCGCCCAGAGAAACTTAACGGTATAGGGCAGACCAACCAGAGCAAACAAACCGATCTCCGCCAAGCCTGCCTGATTATCCCGCAGCCATACCTGCAGCAATTGAATAATCACATAGAGCGGCAAACCGGAACTAAAACCGGTAAACACACAGATCAACATACGACGATTAAAAATCGCGCTTAGCAGTTCGGAATTGATCAAAAATGATCCTTAGCGTTGCTGTTATTATTTTAGAACAATTACTCTCTGAAATTATTAAACTGCAAGGGCTGGCCCAGTTCCTGTTCGCGCAAAAACGCCATCACCTGTTGCAGGTCATCGCGCTTTTTACCGGTTACCCGCACCTGATCGCCCTGTATCTGGCTTTGTACTTTGATTTTTTGCTGTTTCACCAGTTTGACAATTTTTTTCGCCAAATCAGCGTCAAGACCATGTTGCAGAGTCACCAATTGCTTAACCTGCTTGCCTGCCGTTTCTATGTCACCTGTGGTCATGGCCAGCGGATCTATTTTGCATTTGATTAACGCAGTACGCAGCATATCTTCCATTTGCGTAATCTGAAAATCCGCTTCCGCAAAAATCGTCACGGTTAATTCGTTGCGTTCAAACTTGGCTTCTACCCCTTTAAAGTCAAAGCGGGTTTGAATAATACGCCCCGCCTGATCCACCGCATTGGTAAATTCGTGGCTATCAACTTCAGAAACAATATCAAAGCTGGGCATCGGTTTTTCCTTAAAACTTGGCAGAATCAGTGGGCAGTTTAGCAATAATGATTGTTGGGCACGAGTAGATTATACTCTCTCTCCCTTTATTTATTATTGATTGCTGGCGCTATTATCGCTATGAAACAACTAATCCTCGGCGGTGCCCGTTCCGGCAAAAGCTCTCTGGCCGAAACACTGGCCAAAGCTAGCGGTAAAGAGGTTATCTATATTGCCACTGCCGATGCACGCTATAACGATTTATCCATGGATCAACGGATTCAGCACCACCAGCAAAACCGGCCTTCTGAGTGGCCAACGATAGAAGAACCCGTATTACTCGCCGAGCAGCTAACACAACAGGCCAGTGCGCAACATTGTCTGTTAGTCGACTGCCTAAGCTTATGGTTAAGCAACTGTTTAATGCAGGATGATAACAGCGTTTGGCAGCAGCAACGGCAACAACTGCTCGATACCTTGGCAACACTGCCCGGCGACCTTATTTTAGTCGGCAATGAAGTCGGCTCCGGCATTATTCCCATGGGCGAAATTAATCGTCGCTTTGTCGATGAAACCGGTTTTCTGCATCAGACATTAGCCCAGCAGTGTGATCGCGTGATACTAACAGCAGCGGGTTTACCCTTGGTATTAAAAGGGGAGCCTTTATCATGAGCTGGCTACAGCAAGCCATTAAAAGCCCTTGCGAAACCGCTATATTGGCAGCAACAACACGCCAGCAGCAACTCACCAAACCACCGGGCTCGCTCGGTCAGCTAGAAGCGCTGGCTATCCAACTAGCCGGACTGCAAGCTAGCGAACAGCCTAAAATAGAACAGATCGCTATCAGTATTTTTGTCGCTGACCACGGTATTGCCGATAAGCAAGTCTCTGCCTTTCCACAAGCTGTGACGGCAGCAATGATTAAAAACTTTGCCCACGGCGGTGCTGCTATTTCCGTCTTAGCCCAACAATTAAACGCCAAACTGCGTGTCTCAAACCTCGGCACGGTTAGTCAATTAGACGCCATAGCAGGGGTTGAAGATAACCGCCTTGCCGCTGGCACTGCAAACTTTGCCGAAGCATCGGCAATGACCGAAGAGCAATTACAACAAGCACTGGCTATTGGCAAAAATCATATTGATGATGCCACTGATAAAGCCAATGCTGATCTATTTATCGGTGGTGAAATGGGAATTGCCAATACCACCTCAGCCACCGCTCTGGCCTGTGCCCTACTGCAAAAACCGGCCGCGGAGCTAACCGGCCCGGGCACCGGCATTAACCGCGCAACACAGCAACATAAACAGCAGGTGATTGAAGCCGCACTAGCCATGCATCAGCTCAACGCCGATCAGCCGCTTGACTGTTTACGGGTTGTTGGCGGTTTTGAGATTGCAGCATTAACCGGTGCTTTTATCCGTGGCGCACAAATGGGTCTACCGCTATTGGTTGATGGCTTTATTGCCTCTATCGCCGCCCTGACTGCCCTAAAATTTCAACCCGATATTGCCCCATGGTTAATCTTGGGCCACCAGTCCGCCGAACCCGGTCATCGCGCTGTCGTTGCCGCCATGGATAAAACTCCGGTATTACAATTACAAATGCGCCTTGGCGAAGCTAGCGGCGCCGCCTGCGCTGTGCCTTTATTGCAACTAGCCTGTGCACTACACAATAATATGGCCACTTTCGACAGCGCCAATATCAGTACAGCCACCATATGATGACTCGCAACGACCAAACCACCACTATCGATATTCTGCGCCATGGGCAGACGGTGGCCGATGATATTTTGCGCGGGCGTATTGATGTGGCGTTATCAGATAATGGCTATCAACAAATGCAAGACCGGCTTAGCCCACTAATAAACCCCACAGCACCTTGGCAACAAGTGGTCACCTCACCGCTGCAACGCTGTGCGGTCTTTGCCGAACGTCTTAACCAGCAGCACGGCACTCCGGTCGCCATTGATGACGGTTTTTTAGAAATGGATTTTGGCGATTGGGATGGCAAAGCTTTTGATGAACTGAAACAACAAGATCCTGAGTTGTTTAGTAAAATCTGGCGGCAACCTCATCTCTATAGCCCGCCCAATGGCGAGCCCTTTAGTGACTTTTCTGCTCGTATTGGCTTGGCATGGGAAAACTTAATAGAGCAATATGGTGGTAACCATATTTTGCTGATTTGTCACGGCGGTGTTATCCGCGCTTTACTGGGTCATATTCTGGAAACACCGCTGACCGCACTCTCCAAAATTGACGTGCCCTATGCCTGCCTCAGCCGTATTAAGGTTTATCACCAACAAGGTGAAGCGGATTGGCCGCAATTAATTTTTCATAACTTTGATCCATAGGTTAATGATGAACACTTGGTTAAAAGCACTGGCAACTGCGTTTATTTTTTTAACGCGTATACCGATGCCCACATTTGACAGCATTGAGCCGGAAGATGAAGGGCGTTCATTATTATGCTTTCCCGTGGTTGGTTTAATCATTGGCTTGTTGCTGCTGGTACTGGCAAAAGCCCTATTCCCTCTAACCTCACCGCTGGTGATTGCCGCATTGCTGGTTGCCTTTTGGGCTGCGATTACCGGCGGACTGCATCTGGATGGTTTAGCCGATAGCGCAGATGGTTGGTTAGGTGGCATCAATGATGTTGATAAAACGCTGGAGATTATGCATGACTCACGCTGTGGCAGCGGCGCTCTGGTCGCTGTTATCTCTGTGCTGCTGGTAAAATTTGCGGCATTAACGGTGATTGTCGAGCATCAATTATGGCTAGCATTAATCATTGCCCCAATACTAGGCCGCTGTGTAGCACCGTTATTATTTGTTCCTGGCTCATTTCCGTATACGACCTATGTGCAGCCTTCAGGCATTGCCAAACATTTTATTGAATATTGTCCTGCCATGGCACGACGCACCACTTTAGCCGTCGTGATTATCTGCGGCTTGATCATAGGCGATCTCTCTGCCGGCATAATGGTTATCGGCAGCTGTGTACTGATGTTATTTTTATTGCGACGCCTAATGCTACAACGCTTGGGTGGCGCTACTGGCGATACCGCAGGGGCAGCTACTGAAATGATTGAAGTGACTGTTTTATTAAGCGCTGGAATCGTGCTTATTTAATCACGCTTATGCGCATTATGCGCCTTATCCGCTTGCCAATGATTTTCCATCACCACATCGGCTAACTGGCCGCTTGTTATCCAGCCTTCCTGTGTCAACATCGGCTCATCATAAAACTTTTCAACATGACCCAAACATAGAATAGCTATAGGCTTGGTGTCATCGGGCATTTCTAATAATGCGCGCACAGCATCGGGATCAAACATCGATACCCAACCCATACCCAAGCCTTCAGCCCTTGCCGCCAACCAGATATTTTGAATCGCGCAGGACACTGAGGCTAAATCCATTTCCGGCAAAGTGCGACGACCAAACACAAAATTGTCGCGCTTATCCATCAAGCCCACTACCAACACCTCACCACAGTCTCTAATCCCTTCAACTTTTAACTGCATAAACTTATCTTCACGCTGTTGCAAAGCCTGAGCGGTTTTAATCCGCTCCTGCTCGACCAACTGATGCAAAGACTGACGGATAGCAGTATCGCTTATGCGAATAAAACGCCATGGCTGCATCATCCCGACACTGGGGGCAGCATGCGCTGCAGCTAATAATTTTTGTAAAATATCGGGATCAACTGGAGCCGATAAAAAATGTCGCATATCACGCCGCTGATAAATTGCGCTATAGACAGCTTGCTTGTCATCTTCAGAGAATGAATGGCTCATTAGTTTGATTTTAATATTTTGTTGTCAGTAGAAATGCTGCGGCAGTATAACAAAGATGCTGGTATTATTTGCAAACTGGTAAGCTGCGGCCATCGAACTTTCGATCCATTGCCTTGACCCACCACCTTGACTTACCCCCATAAAAAACCTAAGGTACGCGCCAACTGTAGCAGGTGTTGATCTAACGAACTCGCTGTATGAGCCTCGTTAAATCACTGAAATGGGAAGTCCGGTTAAAATCCGGCGCTGCCCCCGCAACGGTAACTGGGTGATCATATCACCAGAAGCCCGATACCAGCCTTTTGCAGCGCACCACTTTAAGGTGCATAACGATGATGCGGAGGGCGTCGTC
>NZ_CAXAHB010000086.1:0-6060 GCF_963968385.1 uncultured Oceanicoccus sp. | reverse complement strand
GATACTGATAGCGATGGTCTAACCCATTTGCAAGAATTTCAGGCTGGAACTGAGCCAGATAAACCTGACTCTGACGGCGATCGAATGCCCGATGGTTGGGAAGTGCAGAACGGTTTAAATCCATTGGATGCCGAAGATGCCAACAGTCATACTGATGAAGATGGCTTTAGCGCTTTAGAAGAATATCGATCCGAAACTGATCCTAACGACGCTGAATCTATCCCGCCAGGTGTTTTAATTGACTTTAATGGGACAGACTTGCCTGAATCACTGCAGTGGATTAATGAAGGCAACCAGTCTTGGGCATTAGACACATTTAAGCCTCTTGAGGGGAGGCAATCCCTTAAATCTGGCACTATTGCTCACAATCAGAGTAGTCGCATTAAAGTGTTGGTTATCTCTGCTGGCGGACTGGTTCGCTTTAACCTCAGAGTAAGTTCGGAAAGCTGCTGTGACTATTTAAGTTTCTTTTTAGATGATCAGCTACTTCAGCGGTGGTCTGGCACCGTGGAAACCACAGTCAGTTTTGAGTTGCCGGCGGGTTATCATGTGCTTGAGTGGCGTTATCATAAAGATCATAGTGTTAATCGTGGTAACGATGCAGCATGGATTGATCAACTATTTATCAGTGCGCAAGAAAATGTCGATAGCGACACTGATGGTATAGATGATCTATGGGAGTGGGGGTACTTCGGCGATTTGAATGCAGATCTATCCTTCGATACTGATAGCGACGGTCTAACCCATTTGCAAGAATTTCAGGCTGGAACTGAACCAAATAACCCTGACTCCGACGGCGATCAAATGCCCGATGGTTGGGAAGTACAAAACGGTTTAAATCCATTGGATACCGAGGATGCCAGCAGTGATATTGATAGCGACGCTGATGGTATAGATGATCCATGGGAATGGAAATACTTCGGCAACTTGGAGGCAGGCCCATCCTTCGATACTGATAGCGATGGTCTAACCCATTTGCAAGAATTTCAAGCTGGAACTGCGCCAGATAACCCCGACTTTGACGGTGATTTAATGCCCGATGGCTGGGAAGTGGACAATGGTTTGAATCCGCTGAATAGCACCGATGCAAATGGCGATATCAATGACAATGGGCAATCCAACTTTGTTGAGTATGCTCTGTCCATACCCACGCAGTCGATTAACATGGACTCGGACGAGGATAGGTTGCCCGATCTATGGGAAGCCCGTTATGGCCTAAACCCATTGGATGCCAGCGATGCTGGCAGTGATGAAGATGAGGATGGCTTTAGTGCTCTGGAAGAATATGTATCGGGTGATGATCCGAACGAATTTGACTCTGCACCCATAGGTATTGATTTTGATTTTGAGGGAGAGGTCCTGCCTGAATCACTATCATGGATTCATGAGGGCTCTGGATCTTGGGAGTTGGATCAATCTGATCCCCTTGAAGGGGAGCAATCCCTCAAATCGTCTGGCATTCTTGAGAATGACTACAGCAATCCTTTTAATCAAAGTCGAGTGATTAAGACGCATCTAGTATCCAGCGGGGGCATCGTACGCTTTGACCTTAAAGTTGCCCCGGGTTCTTTTAATGACACACTACAGTTTTACCTAGATGATCAGTTATTAGAAGAGTGGGCTCGTAATGCTTGGAGTGGTGTGCCTCAGACCACGGCAGTATTTTATTTACCTGCTGGTGTTCACGAGCTTAAATGGCTTTATTACAAGCCTTATTCTGGTGGCGATAGGTCTTATGCTTTCTGGCTTGACCGGTTATTTATCAGTCTTGAAGAGGACTCCGATGCAGATGGAGTGATGGATTCCTGGGAGTTAAGGTACTTCGGTCATCTGGATGAAGATCTCTCCCAAGACAGTGATGGGGATGGTCTGACCCATTTGCAAGAAGTTGAGTCAGGCACTGACCCCAATTAGTTTGAGTCCGCGCCAACCAGCGTTGGGTTTAATCGTTTTAGTGCCATCAGAGATAGTAAAGCTATAGTAGAGGGATCTTTCAATGGATTTTGGACAACTTACAAATAACCTCCGTGCATCTATGTGGCGCATTATTGCCCGCTCCATGGCTATTGTTTTAGTCACTGGAGTTATATATGGCCAATGGGATCATCAGGCTGCAAAACGTCGGATTGGCAAATCAACCGAATCTCATCCAACTATGGAGGGAGAGACCAATACAGTCAGTTCGCAATCACCGAGCCAACCTAATTCCATTGCGCCATCTTCAGCGGATATGGAGGTATCAAGCTCTGTTAGTCAGCAGTCCAACGTAGTTAAACCGCCTCAAAAGGACTCATCTTATAGCCAAACCGACGCTGTACAGCCCTCCCTGATCGAAATGGATTTATCGCGCGCGCCAACCCATGAAATGCTAATTGCATCTGGGCAGTTGGGAGGCATTTTGTCACCAACCAAACCAATAAATAAACAAGAGAACATCGCTTCTTTTAGCAAACTTAATCCCCTTGCCAAATCCGATAAATCGGAGCGCATGGCTTTTGGTGAAGCCATCCAAAACTGGAACCGCCATCAATACAAAAAGGCCTATCAACAATTTGACCAATTTACCAAGACCTACCCAGATAGTGCCTGGAAGTCAGAAGCCATTCTGCATATGAGCTGTGAAGCGCGTTTTAATGGTCGTTACTCCGAGGCTGAAGGGCTATTTAATCAAGTAATCGCTGAAAATGAAGGGAACCCATACAAAGGTGCACAGATGATGCGTGCCAAAGCCATCAGTCGTCTGGCGGTTCTTCGAGTGATGGAAAATAACCCCCGAGCGGCACAGCAACTGTTTGCCGAACTAAAAGAAATTGCGCCAGATTGGCGTTTGCGCACCTATGCTTCCCAGTGGTTGCGTCGTATAGACGACCAACAAAAAGAGATGGCTAATTTATTGTCTTGTGGTACCGAAGCCCTAGCAGCCGTCCTTAATCGCGACGGTCGCACCAAAGAAGCTGAGCAATTGCTGCATACCAAGCCGGGTGATAAAGGCTTTAGCATTGAGCAACTAACGACCATGGCCTTGGATCACGGTTACCGTGCTCGTGCGGTCAATCTCTCCGTTGCAGATATAAAAAAGAGCCAACTGCCGATGATTCTGCAGGTCAGTCGCACGGCATCCGGTGGCTCCGGTCACTATTGGGTTTTGGAAGATTTGGCCAAAGATGGCTCAATGGTAGTTTACGATCCTCAAATGTCTCGCCGTTTTACCCAGACCAAATCAGAACTGGCTCGCGAATGGCAGGGCAATGCCATAGCCTTTACTGAAACCGCAGGCCGTCTGCTAGCAGCGACAGAGACAGAACAGATCTTCGGTGGCTGCTGTGGTGTGCAGGCACCGGAAGGCGACCTCGGCTCGCCAGATAGCGATGGTCCGCCAAACGCCCCGGGAGTTCCGTCACCAAATGCGCCCGACGCTCCCCAACCAGATGCGCCCAACCGGCCAGATGATGGCGATTGTAACAATCCCAAAGGTGCGCCAGTGTGGAGCGTAAACATGCTAAACATGAATATGTATGTGCGTGATATGCCACTGTGGTACAAACCTGCACTGGGGCCTGAAGTAAAAATTGATCTCAGTTACAACTCTCAATCCGCTATTGCTCAAAATGAACCCTTCGGTGCCAAATGGATGTTTAATTACGCCAGCTATCTGGTGATTGATCCTGGCAATACCGTGACACTATTTAACAGTGATGGCAGTCGCAACACATACGAACCTCTTTATGAAACCCAATCCACGGGAGAGCGTTTTATCAGTGGCTTTCGTGATCAAAGTGGCCGCACAGATAGATTGCTGAAAATCAGTGACAGTCACTATGAACTGCACTTTGATAATGGGGCAAAAATACTCTATCAGGTACCTGCCAATACCTCAGCTTTACAGTTATTTATAACTCAAATTGTTGATGGGTATGGCAATGCATTAACCTTTGACTATGACCCGCAAGCGCGTATGCAAGGAATTATTGATGCCCAGGGGCGGCGCACGCAACTGATTTACAACGCAGACAATTTAATTACCCGTGTAGAGGATCCCTTTGGGCGCAGTGCCTCCTTTACCTATGACGATCAACGCAATCTGATCTCCATTACCGATATGCAGGGGTACACTGCAAGGCTTGGCTATGACAAAGATCGTTATATAAGCTATATAGAAAATGCCAAAGGGCGCACATCATTTTACACCGAAGCAGCCGATGGTAGACGCAACAACAACGACCCCTATCCGGCACCAGGCAAGACTATGTGGGCCAACTACCGCATTACCGTTACCAACCCCAATGGTGACAAAGAAGAATACCATTATGATGGTTACTACGGTCGCTCTTGGTACGTTGCTCCCAACCACTATGTGGCATACGCAAACGGTAAAAAAAACTCCCATAATTCAGTGCCCAAAACCATCTATAACTTTGAGCGAGTAGGGGGTCGTCCAAATCGCATCAGCCAAATTACCTACCCTAATGGCGCCACGACTGGCTATCAGTATGACAGCAATGGCCGTATTACTCAGCAAACCAACCAATTTGGTGAAACCAAACACTTCACCTATAACAACAAAGGCCAGTTGGTGACCGTCACCAACCCACTCGGTGAAGTGACCACCTACAGCTACTACCCCAACGGTATAGATATAAAAACCATCGTCAGTCCCTCAGGTACAGTCAGTTATCAATACGACGGTCATCACCAAATGACACAACTGGATGCCGGCGACGGACAAAGTACCCAATTTACCTACCTGCCCAATGGTAAACTATCCACGATTACCAATGCCCTCAACCAAGTCGTCCAGTATAACTACAATGGCGATCACCGGCTGCAAAGCATCAGTATTGCCAACAAGACTATCGCCAGTTACCAATATGATGCCATTGGTCGTAAAACATCCGAACAAGACCTGCATGGTCGCCAAACCCGTTACGCCTACAACAATATCAACACCCTAGTAGAAATCACCTATCCCGGCGGTCGTAAAATCACGCGTGACTACGGCGTTTGTCCGCGTATGCTAGTCAGTGAAACTCTGCCCGGTGGGCGTCGCTATCAATACCAATACGATGCCGCCAAACAGCTAATCGCTACAACTGATCCAAAGCGCGGAAAACTGGTTTTTGAACGCGATAAAAATGGCAACATGAAAACACTAGTGGACAAAAACCAAAATCGCACCCGTTTTAGCTATAACAGTGCCAATCAAAAGACTGCAGAAACCTATGCCGATGGTAAATCCATAACTACCAACTACAACAATGGTCGCGTAGCTACCAGCACCAATGCGCGGGGTATGGTAACCACCTATAGCTACAACAATAAACAGCAACTCAGTGCTATTAGCTACTCAGATAACAGCCCGGGGGTTAGCTTTAGCTACAACGCCAAAGGCCAGTTACAACAGGTAACCGATGCCATTGGTACCCATAGCTACCACTACGATACTCGTGGACGACTGCAAAGCTACGACAGTCCTTGGAGTAATGATATTATTCAGTACCACTACGATCTCTTGGGGCGTACTAGCGCCCTAACACTAAACGGCCAAGCCTACGCCAGCTATCAATATGATGTGCTCGGTCGTTTAACTCAGGTCAGTGGCTTGGACGATAGTTTTAATTGGCAATATAACGATAACCAAGACACGCCATCTGTGGTGCTTACTCAGCCCAATGGTGTTAGCTACACCACCACATTTAATAGTGCAGGGGATATTCGCCAGCGCCAATACACCAATAGTAGCGAAGTTATTCTCAACTACGGATATAGCTACGACATAGCCGGCAACCTCACCCGTGAAAATAATAACCGTCATTATCCTGCTATTGCCGAGCAACAACTAATGGCAAAATATAACCAACTTAACCAGCTGGTCGAACAGCAGGACTTAGAAAATCCACTAGTCTACGACGATGATGGTAATTTAATTGAAGGCTATCTTGCAGATAAAACGCCCTTTACCGCCAGTTACGATATTAACAATCAGTTAACCAGCATCCGCTTTAAACGCAATGATATCGATTATGAAGAGCTATTTAGCTACTTTTACACCGGTATGTTGGC
>NZ_CAXAHB010000085.1:0-6088 GCF_963968385.1 uncultured Oceanicoccus sp. | reverse complement strand
TAGAGGATGTGCCAAAGCCAAAAATAGGCGTCAATGATGTTTTGATCAAAGTAAAACGGACTGCTATCTGTGATACTGATCTAGGTGTATACAACTGGGAAGGTTGGGCTCGGCAGACCACTCCAGTACCGCTGGTGGTTGGCCATGAATTTGTGGGGGAGGTTGTAGAAATCGGTGATAATGTGAATGAGTATTACTTGGGACAGCTTGTTTCCAGTGAACGCCCCATGGTTTATGGTCATTGCTGTAATAATTTTACGACTGAGGATGGTCATTTATGCGCAGAGGGCTGTGATTGCGTCGGTGCTTTTGCGGAGTACATGTCGCTGCCTGCAGCCGCTGTCTGGCAGCATCATAAGGATGTCGATTTGGATGTGGCGGCGTTATTTGATCCCTTGGGCAATGCGGTGCAAGCCGTACTGCAATACGATGTATTGGGAATGAATGTTCTAATTAGCGGTGCGGGGTCTATTGGAGCCATGGCAGCTGCGGTCTGTCGTCACGCCGGTGCTCGCCATGTGGTGGTTGCCGATATTAATCCGCAACGTTTAGAGTTAGCAAAAAAGCTCGGTGCCACCTACGCTGTTAATGCGACTCAAGAGGATTTAACTAATGTCAGGCACAAGCTTGGCATGGGTGAAGGTTTTGATGTGGGTCTGGAAATGCCGGGTGAGTCTTCGACGTTTAAAGATTTGTTGGCTAATATGTGTTACGGCGGCAAGGTATCTATTCAAGGTTCCCCCAATGAACTACTAGCGATAGATTGGGGTAATGTGATCTTTAATATGCTGACTTTGAAGGGCATTTATAACAGAGGTATGTCTGGAATCTGGCAAAAAATGTCACTCATGATCGATTCCGGTTTGGATATTGGGTCGTTGATTACACATCGCTTGGATTATACTGATTTTCAGCAGGGTTTTGATGCATTAAATGAAGGTGTCGCCAGTAAAGTCATTTTAAATTGGGAATAAAAAAATGACGCGGCTAAATAATAAGGATTATAAAGAAGCGAAAAAAGCGTTTGATAGAGAAGGATATGTTGTATTCGAAGATGTTCTATCTGGTAATGAATTAACTGAGTATTTGAATGCCCTTCAGCCTTTCCTAAAAAAAGATATTAAAGGTAGAAATAATTTTGAGGGGCATAAAACAAATAGGATATATGCTCTTTTAAATAAATCTGAGATATTCGGTAATTTGGTAGATCACCCTCTGGTAATGCAATTTGTCAGGGATGAGTTGGGTGAATCAGCGCTTCTTTCAGCTTTAATAGCCATTAATCTTTTGCCAGGGGAGAGCGTTCAGCCATGGCATACAGATGATGGTTATATTGGTATTGAAATGCCGCACCCTTCATTCGGTATCAGTGCTTTCTGGGCGTTAACTGATACTAATGGAGAGAATGGTGCAACAGAAGTTCTACCGGGCAGTCATCATTGGTCAAAGCATAAATTAACAAAATATATCGAATTAATTGATTCTGATGCAGAAGGGGTCCTTGGTGGTAACTTAGGGCATGCTCCAGATACCAGAAAAAAAGTCGTTGAATTAAACGAAGGTTCCTTAATGCTAGCTAAAGGAACATTGATTCACAGAGGCGGAGCCAATAATACCGATAGACCAAGACTTATTGTCAGCCCGCAATATTGTTTCGGGTGGGCAAGGCAAATAGAAAACATGATAGCGTCTGTTTCAAAAACAAATGCTATGAAGTTAAGTGAGGAGGTAAGACGTCTTATGGGGTATTCAATTCATCCTCCTTTTATTGGTTACGTTGATGGAGTCCACCCTAATAAACTCTTAGGCAATTTTAAGCACTGACACGCCAACACCAGAGCCTAAAGTTGTGTTTGTAGAGGTAGTGCCGTCGTATTTTTGATTTCAGTAACAGCAACATGAGAATGAACTTCACCAATATGGTCTAGATTCACCAGATATTCGCGAACAAACTGCTCGTAGTGGCGGGTATCTTTAGTCACAATTTTTAACATAAAGTCCCACATCCCTGTCATGGTATAACACTCGGTAACCTCCGGTAGTAACTTCACTTCATCCTCAAAAATTTGAAGGTTTTTCTTCCCTTGGCTTGAGAGGCTGACGGTAGCAAAGACCACAATATCCATGCCTAGTTTTTCTCTGTCTAACACCGCTACTTTGCGGTTGATTAGGCCTTGTTCCTCCAGTCGACTAATGCGTCGCCAACAGGGGGATTGAGATATATTGATGCGGTCGGCGATTTCTTGAGTGGTAAGGTTGGCATCACGCTGCAGTAGGTCAAGAATGCGGATGTCTTGGGAGCTCAGTTTAGTGCCCATAATGTGGTGCTCCTGATTAAGGTTGCCTAGTCTATTATAGACTTAATAAATTTATCAAGAGGTTATATTATTCTTTAAAATTAAATTTAGTGTATAAATATTTCATAATTTTGAAAGTAGAAAGATTTTTGGAATAAAAATTTTCCGTTTAGGTCATTACAATTAGGGACGTGAACAGCCTTTGAATTTACTCGTTAGATGACAGTGTGGGAAAGGGAAATGCCGTTAAACGTGTCGCTGGACGATAAGTACACATTGCAGTCAAAACGCGCCTATATGACAGGCATAGAAGCGTTGGTATTGCTGCCTATTTTGCAGCATCAGCGGGATGCTAATCGCGGCCTCAATACGGCCGCATTTATCTCTGGTTATCGCGGTTCGCCACTGGGTACAGTCGATCAAGCGATGTGGAAGGCGCAACAGTTTCTCGATAAACACAATATTACTTTTCAGCCTGGGGTCAACGAAGATCTGGCAGCTACCGCAGTGTGGGGTAGCCAGCAGGTCAATCTTTTTGAGCAGGCCAAATACGATGGTGTCTTCGGCATGTGGTATGGCAAAGGCCCTGGCATGGATCGCAGCATGGATGTTATCAAACATGCTAACGCCTTTGGGACATCGAAGTATGGTGGTGTCTTGGCTATTGCCGGTGATGACCATGCCAGTAAATCCTCAACCCTGCCGCATCAATCCGAGCACATGTTTATTGGTGCTTCGATACCGGTACTTAACCCAGCCAATGTGCAGGAAGTATTGGATTTAGGGGTCTACGGTTGGGAGTTATCGCGTTTTTGCGGTTGCTGGGTGGGTATGAAAGCTATTACCGACAATATGGATTCTGCCATTTCTGCTGAGATTGATCCCAATCGCGTCAATATTATTATCCCTGATCAATTCACACTGCCTGAAGATGGTGTCCATGCCCGTTGGCCAGACCAGCCATTAGCGCAGGAACGCAGGCTGAATAAATACAAAATTTATGCAGCCCGTGAATTCGCCCGTGTTAATGGTCTTAATAAAATCGTGATTGATAGCGACAGACCACGCCTTGGCATTATGACCACTGGTAAAGCCCATCTTGATGTTATGCAGGCGCTTGAGGATTTGGGTATTGATGAGGTTAAGGCCAGTCTTATTGGTCTGAGAATTTTTAAGGTGGGTATGAGCTGGCCGCTGGAGCCGGTAGCTACCCATGCTTTTGCTGAAGGGTTAGAAGAAATTTTAGTCGTAGAGGAAAAACGCTCTATTCTTGAAGACCAGCTAACCAGTCAGTTGTATAACTGGCCGGTTGAACGTCGTCCGCAGGTCATTGGCGAGTTTGATCAGCAGGGTAATGATCTATTGCCTAACTTAAGTGAGCTGACTCCGGCTATGCTGGCAAAAGTGATTGCCGCTCGTATTAATCGGTTTTACCGGGATGAGATTATCGATAAGCGTCTGGCACTTTATAAAAAAAAGGAAAAGGCGCTGACTCAGCCCCGCAAACATCTCGAGCGTATTCCTCATTACTGTTCCGGTTGTCCGCATAACACCTCTACACGTGTGCCTGAGGGCAGTCGTGCCTTAGGTGGCATTGGCTGTCACTATATGGGTACTTGGGGTAAAGGCTCGCGCAGAGCCGATACCTTCAGTCAAATGGGAGGCGAGGGAGTTAGCTGGGTAGGGCAGGCACCTTTTACCGATACCAAACATGTGTTCCAGAATCTTGGAGATGGCACTTACTTTCATTCCGGTTTATTAGCCATTCGTCAAGCGGTCGCGGCCAAGGTTAATATCACTTACAAAATTTTATATAACGATGCCGTGGCAATGACCGGCGGTCAAGCGGTTGATGGTTCTCTATCGATTGACAGTCTGCTATTACAATTGCGCGGGGAGGGTGTTCAGCGTATTGCTCTGGTTTCAGACCACCCCGAAGAGCATAAAGACCAGTTGGAACACTTTGACGGTTTTAGTCTAGATCATCGCGATCAGCTGATTCGTATTGAAAAAGAACTTCGCGAAACCGCTGGCACCACGGTTTTAATCTATCAGCAAACCTGTGCCGCAGAAAAACGTCGGCGCCGTAAAAAAGGGTTGTTAGTCGATCCACCAAAGAGAATTATAATCAATCCTGAAGTATGCGAAGGATGTGGTGATTGCGGTATCCAGTCTAATTGTCTGTCGGTGATACCGCTAGAAACCGAGTTGGGTCGTAAGCGAGAAATTGATCAAAGCGCTTGTAATAAAGATTATTCTTGTGTCAAAGGTTTCTGCCCTAGCTTTGTTTCAGTTATAGGTGGTAGCCTGAAAAAAAGCTCCATGATGCTGGCAGAAAAGCCAGATGACTTCGCTCGCCTGCCGTTACCTAGTATTGCTGCTATTGATGATCAGCCGTGGAATATTATTGTCACCGGTATTGGTGGTACCGGTGTGCTAGCTGTTGCGGCATTAGTAGCGATGGCTGCACATATTGAAGGTAAAGGTTGTGCCACTATGAATCAAACCGGACTGGCGCAAAAGTTTGGTGCCGTTGTCAGTCATGTGCGCATTGGCAAATCTCAGCAAGCCATTAATTCTGTGCGGGTGCCGGCTGGCGATGCCGACTTATTATTGGGCTGTGATTTGGTGGTCAGCGCTGGTGATGAAGCACTGGCAAAGGTCAATGTAGATCGTTCTTATGCCGTTATTAATGATCACCAATCCATGACCGCTGAATTTATCACTGATCCTGATTTGCGCTTCACGGCAGATGATATGAAAAAGTCCATTGTCGAAGAGGTAGGGGAAGATAAAACAGGGTTTATCAATGCGACTGAAATAGCCACCCAGCTTTTTGGTGATGCTATCGCCAGTAATTTGTTTTTACTTGGTTATGCCTGCCAGAAGGGTTATATGCCAGTAAGCGTTACGGCGTTGCAGCATGCCATAGAGCTAAATGGTGTGGCAGTAGAGTTTAATAAAAAAGCCTTTCTATGGGGGCGTCGTGCGGCTGTCGATTTAGAGCAAGTGCTGGATTATGTCGAGATAAAGTCGGCCTTTAAACCGCTCGAAACTACTCAAGAGATTGCCGTAGATCGTTACCAGCGTTTAACCGATTATCAAAATAGCGGCTATGCTGACCACTATCAGTCTATCCTTACCAAAGTCCAGAAAGTTGAAGCGACAAAGGTTAAGCATAGCGATGGCCGCTTGGCAAAGGCTGTGGCTAAATATCTCTATAAGGTCATGGCCTATAAGGACGAATATGAGGTTGCAAGGCTTTATAGTAATGGTGATTTTCTACAGCGCTTAAAACAACAGTTTGAAGGCGATTATCAGTTGCAGTTCCATTTGGCGCCGCCGGGTCTCGCAAAAAAGGATGTAGATACCGGTTTGCCCATTAAACGAAAATTTCCTCAGTTATTGATGATCGGTTTTAAATGTCTGGCAAAATTAAAATTTCTCCGTGGTAGTATTTTTGATCCCTTTGGTTATTCGCAAGACCGAAAACTGGAACAAAAACTGCGAAGTGATTATGAAGAATTAATCGCTGAGATTATTGAAAAGCTAACACCGGCCAACTACGAGGCGGCTATTGAATTGGCTCTGATGCCTGAACATATTCGTGGCTATGGTCATATTAAAGCTCAACATGTTGAGGCAGTCTCTGAGCGTAAAAACATCCTGTTAAAGCAGTTGCGCGGTGAAATTATTGATGCGCTTGCTGTTGCGGCATAAACCTAACGTAAGTCCATGGACGAGAAACTCTTATGAACGTTTTTGACCATCCTGATTTTGATCATCATGAA
>NZ_CAXAHB010000084.1:0-6174 GCF_963968385.1 uncultured Oceanicoccus sp. | reverse complement strand
ATTACCTGAGTATTCATAGGTAGCTGCCTGAGCAGATACGCTTGCTGTAGATGCTGCAACAGCAGCGGCTAATAAGGCTATTTTATTATTCATAACTAACTCCAGAGAGATTATTAATTATTTTGTTTTTTTACGATAGAAACTATCGGGACTAACCATAGCACTCTACTGAATGAAAAAAAGGTTAAATATTCCCAATATGCGCTGCATTGATACCTATAAGACTGCTAAAAAAATTAACAAGCTGATATGTTAGCTGCCATGGACCGCCTGTAGGCCAGTAAATACAAGGGGTAAAGCGATATACACTATTATTCTTAATCTGCCATTATGGATAATTGTAACTATTTACAATGCTGTTATGGCGGCTACAAGGAAGGCTTTTACCGCGCACAACAATACCAAAGTACTATTGTGGTGGTGTAACACTACCGTGCCGGTAAGCTATCAGCGCGCACCCACTCTACGCTGCGGCTGATAAAACCGACCTTACCGGTTATCAGCATACGGTCGGTTTCAGGTAAAGCAATCTTCACTCGCTTATACTCACCTAATTTTTCAATATAAAACAATGCCTGCCACAGATTTTGCTGACGACTGTCGGCTTTTATTGTCTTCAGTACTTCGCGACCAACCCGGTTGGGATGCTGATCATTGCGTACCACTATAGCACTACCCTTGTGTGGAAGGATCTCCAACCAGACAGGCGTTTTTGCATGTTTCCAGACACCTGCAATTTCTGCGTTGCAGGCCAATGGTGCAAACAGTAAGACTAAGCTAAAAACAGCACAGCGCATGATCATCGATTTACCTTTTCTGGTTGGGTGCCTTGTTTAATTCGATAGGCAACGTAAAACGGCAGCAACATTAACAGTGTTAGCACAAGGATAAGAATAGCGTCGCGGTACTGCAGCAAGATATTGAACATCATTTGTTTTGTCTGGGTGTAATCCGGCGGCACTGGCACCACTTTGTTATCTACTTGGTATTGCTGATAGCTAGACAACATGCGCTGGAAGCGTTGCGGTTGTGATGCTGATAAATCGATGGTCTCACCCGGATCATCCACAATATTAAATAAACGCCACTGACCATCACCCACCGGCGGCTGGTTGACTACCAATTTGTAATCACCCTGAAATAAAACACCATGGTCGGTCAGTTCATAGCCCACGGCGTCATCGGGGCCATAAACCCGTTCAGCCGCTCCTGACAGTAGTGGGCTGAGGTCGCGCCCGGTGATGGCTTGCACAGGCCGGCCAGCATAGCGCTCAGCAGGTGGTGAAACACCGGTTAGCGATAAAATAGTAGGGGTTATATCTGTGGCCCAGGCAAAGGCTGGTGTTAGCCGCTGCTGGTGGGCGACAGGTTTACCCGCAATAATTAGTGGTACCCGCATGCCACCCTCACCGGCGTAGAATTTGTAATAAGCCAAGGGACTGGCTGCCGCGCTGGCAAAACCGGGGCCGATGCTGCTGTAACTGCCCTTAAGGCCCAAGCTGTCGTAATCCAATGTATACCCGAGATTCTGTGGCATCAAGCGCGCGGGGAAGGCCAACGGATCGGTAGCGCCACTGGCTGCACTGCCGTTGTCCGAGGTAAAGATAAAAATCGTATTGTCGTATTGTCCGCGCTGTTTGAGAAATTCGATCAAACGTCCAATATGGAAATCCATAGCCTCAATCATGCCGGCGTAAACCGCCATGCGTTTGGCTTGATAACGTCGCTGCTGCTCGCTGAGTGCATCCCAATCTTCGGTTGTTGCCATACGAACCATGGCCGTGTCTGTCGGCACGATACCCAAGGCTACTGCTCGCTGCATACGCTGCTGACGCAGTGCATCCCAACCGGCATGGTAAAAGTTCATATAGCGATCGATATAGTGCTGCGGCGCCTGTACCGGCATGTGCACTGCCATAAATGGCAGGTAGGAGAAGAAGGGTTTGCCGTCTGCCAAATTACTATCGATAAACTCAATCATTTTATCGACTAAAAAGCGCGAGGAGTAAAAGTCCTCCGGCAGGGTAAACCGCTCACCATCAGCAAACCAGTTGGCCTGATCATAGATGGCCAGATAGGTTCGTTGTTCCCAGTTGTCGGCGCCAGAATCCATCATGGCCATGGTGCGCTCAAAACCACGCCGACTAGGCCGTTTATGCGGCTCCATACCCAGATGCCATTTGCCTGCCATATAGGTGTGATAACCCTGGTCTTCTAACAGGGTCGCCACAGTAACCACATCCTCGCCGAGTACACCCTGATAGTTTGCATGTTTGCGTTGCTGTGGAGCTAACATTTCGGGAATATTGGGCACGCCTGCAAGATGGCTATCTACGCCGGTAAGTAGCATGGCCCGAGCAGGTGCACAGTTGGCCGCGGTGTGATAATTGGTAAAACGCACGCCCTGCTCTGCCAGCGCGCTCAGGCTTGGCGTATTAACCTCACTGCCATAAGGCGCGATATCGGTATAACCCAGATCATCAGCAAGAATAAACACAATATTGGGACGAACGGGTTCAGCCGCAAATGCCGCCGCGCTGAATATAGCTAGACACACGGCAACACATAGAGAAGCGAGATTAAGCTGGCGCATAGTAATAAAGGTCATCGGCTTAACCTTCCTGCGGCAAGCGGCGCGAGGCGAGCCATAGAATCAGTACCACTACCACTTCTACGGTAATCGGACGTATCGCCAGAGTGGCATCATGCAGTAGCCAAGCCATAATGCGGCTTAGAGAGGCGATGGCCAGCAGCATCATGGGTGGATAATACCAACTGCGACGCTCAGTGATCAGCGCGATCATCATACAGCTAGCCAGCGTCAGGAAAAAGCTGGTCAAATCGCCGACCTGAGTACTTAACCCCAGACCTTCAGCTGGCGTCAGACCAACATTAGGCGCTATATCGGCCGGTGTCACTAGCCAGCGAACCCCAGTGATAAAAAAAAGAATAGCCGGCAATAACACCAACAGTTTAAGTAGCTTATTCATCGTTACCTCTCTCCCGCTGGGCAATGACCAGCATTATTTTATGCGCCGTTTTCAGGCTTGAATTGTTTAATCTGTTTATCAGTAACGCCGGTCACCCGGCAATCAATACATTACTACTGAGTGCGTTGGCGTTAACCAAATCCAGCACCCTGTGGTATACACCGCCGATCGCAGGTTGGCGATCGGCTTAGTGGACTTGGCTGATCTTATTGGCCAATGGTCAGTTTGTTCAACCTATTTTCTTCCTCTGGATGATTGTGTCTGTCTGATTACAAACCGTCTCTGGTACGAATAATGTTATCCGAGTTGGCCGGTAATGAAAAAGCCACTCCATCTTGGCCAACGGTATAATCGGGAAAAATATCCTCGGCGCCATTTAGATAAAGGGCTTCCTGTCCGGGAAACATAATAGGCGGCACGATATGGTAATAGAGCAAATGCCCAACGCCAGCATCGCGGGCAATCTCGGCAGCCTCAACCGGTGTGGCATGGTAGTCAATGATATCGTACAAGATCTTTGCCCCTATTCTATTACCGACCTTCTCCATAGCCCGCTCCATCATATTGACCAGATTTTTTGACAGACCCTCATGGACCAGCAGGTCAACGCCTTCAGCAAAGTGCTGCAGATTGGCCGACTTGACGGTATCACCACTAATCAACAGCGAACGGCCTTTGTATCTAAACAGGTAGCCAACGGCAGGCTCGACCGGGTCATGCTCCACGGCTAGCACCTCAACGGTTAGGCCGTCTTGGCTATAAACCGTGAGCAACTCTCCTATGGCAGGTTGAACAAAAGGCTGCGCTTTAAGACCGGCTCCGGCCAAAGGAGCGACAAGATCACCATGATGCTCATGACGGTAGACAACGTCCTGAGCATAGGCCTCATTAAATCCGTCAACAACTGACTCGACACCCTGTGGACCGTACACCGGCAGTGGACTTAAAAAATCACCTCCGGCCCAGCGGGCTACACCAAAATTGCCCAGACCATCAATATGGTCGGAATGAAAGTGGGTCAGGAAAACCGCTTGAATATCACCTGGATCAAAACCCATACGTTGCAGCACACTGCGCCCGTTGCTACCCGCATCCACCACAAAAAGTCGCTGACCGGCAACCACAGCCACGCAGGAACCAGAGGCTTTGGGCGCAGCCATTGGGCTGCCTGCACCACACAGAGCCAGATGCAAGCCATCTTCGAGCGTGGCTATATGATTCACGCTCAATCTCGTCTCAATAGCCCTCTCAGCCAGATTGGCAATGATGCTAATTCGCTGGCTGTAAATCAGTATGGAGAGCACAACAATACCAATGATTAATAACCATCTCTTTTTCATCTTGGCTCGCTATATCACTTGTCTAATTTAAGTACACAGTGCTTCACTCCAGCATTGACGGCAATGTTCAATAAATCAAACCATAGACAAAGATTTTTTATCCTTATCGCTTCCTAATGTGTACCTTTATCTATTATAGTAACGACTACCTGACAAATGGAATCATATTCGGCCACGGTTAAATTTATATTATTGCAATTGTTTGGTCTGAATCGATAGCTACCGAGAGCGCGAGATGCCACTAAATCGACTACTCTACGACCTTTCCAAACAGCTGATGTCCGAGCTGGAAATGGCAAAGGTAACGCCCAACAAATTTTTTTCCAAGGCCCAACAACGAGGTGTAACTACCACAGACACTAGCCAAGCAGGGTTTTCGGGACTTGAATGGCTGGCGCTGCTAGAGACTGCCATAGAACTCACTGGCGACCCTTGCTTAGCCATACGACTGGGGCAACGGATTGGTATTGAAAGTTATGGCACCTTTGGTTTCGCCCTCATGAGCTGCGCCAACCAGAGAGAAGCCATTGAATTATTAGAGCGCTACGGTAAGGTATTTTTCCAGACTTCCTACCAATCTTACGAGCACAAGGGAGGGTTGTTGTTGCGTGTCAATCTAAAAAATGGAACGCCTAGACAACAACAACTCATTACCGAACTGTGCTTTTCGCAACTGTCCTCCATAGGAACTTCTCTACAAGCAGGCTCGGTCAAGGGTGCAGAGATCCATGTAAGTTATCCAGAGCCTTCTCACTTGGCCTACTACCAAAGCGCATTTCCGATACCGGTAAAGTTCAACTGCGAACACAATCAATTGTTTATGTCGGCACAGTTACTGGATACACCGGTCAGAACCGCCAACGCTTCTGAGCATGTCGTTTTTCATCAACAGTGTGAAGAAATGCTACGCAGTCTGGACGGCGCCCAGAGCACGACTGTCGCGGTAAGACGTCTGCTGATTCAGTCCGCCGGCCAATTTCTCAACATTACTCAAGTAGCTGATCGTCTGCATGTTAGTGAACGTACGCTGAGGCGCCGTCTGAACGCCGAATCCACCAACTTTAAGACCATCATCGAGGAAATCAGAAATCTACTGGCCAGAGAGTATCTCGCCAAAACTGAATTGACCATTGCTGAAATAGCCTATCTGCTGGGCTATGCAGAGACGGTAAATTTTCGGCGGGCATTTGTGCGCTGGAATGCCGAAACACCGAATAAATATCGTCAACAACAGGCAGCATAGAAAATAACTTGTCCTCGCGACCAGAATAGATTCTGACCATCAGCCAGATTTAACTGTTTTGACACTTACTTAATGCAACGAGTGCTTTTTTGTTACTATTGTGTTGCATCATGCGCATACCAAAACAGTACTATGGTAACTAGGCAACATCCACAACCTAGCACCAACGCAGGGACAATAGTGCAACACCAAGAGCAAAAGGGCTAGCCACTATCAAACACAGTAATCAAACGGTTTCCAGCAAGACCGAAAAAAGCATGCACACTCCCATGATGCAGCAATACCTCAAGATCAAGGCTGAACACCCCCATGAGCTGGTGTTTTACCGGATGGGGGATTTTTATGAGCTGTTTTATAACGATGCTGAACAAGCAGCGGAGCTGCTCGGCATTACCCTAACGTCCAGAGGTAAGTCCAATGGTGAACCGATACCTATGGCGGGTGTGCCTTTTCATTCGGCAGATAGTTATTTAGCCAAGCTGGTGCGCCACGGCGAGTCTGTTGCTATCTGTGAGCAAGTCGGTGATCCAGCATCCTCCAAAGGCCCGGTAGAACGCAAAGTCATGCGAATTATTACACCGGGCACGATTAGTGATGAAGC
>NZ_CAXAHB010000083.1:0-6288 GCF_963968385.1 uncultured Oceanicoccus sp. | reverse complement strand
TTGATGGCTACGCTCATGCTGCAGATGTTTCCTTATAAAATCGTTTTTAATGCCGCCAGCAATGCCGCATTTTCTTCCGGCAAACCGATCGAAATTCGCAAATGGTTTGGCATATCATAAACACCAATAGGGCGAACAATAACGCCTTGCTGTAGCAGCTTTTGGTAGAGCTCGGCAGTATCGGTTTTAAACTCAACGGCAATAAAATTACCGGCAGAGGGTATATAAGATAGCCCCAGCTTATCAAAGCCCTCAGTCAGCTGCTGCATACCCTGAGCATTAATCTGCCGACTTTGTTGCAAATAGTCATCATCGGCGAGTACGGCGGTGGCCGCAGCCAGCGCCACCGAGTTGACATTAAAAGGCGCACGCACCCGATTCAGCACATCGGTAATTTCGGTCGAGGCCAAGGCATAACCCACCCGCAGCGCCGCCAAACCATAGGCCTTTGAAAAAGTTCGAGTCACAATCAAGTTAGGATAATACTGCAACAATGCAGCACCATCGACGACATCGGCGTCGCTGGTATCCATATACTCAATATAGGCTTCGTCCAACACCACCATCACATTGGCGGGAACTTTATCTAAAAAATTTACCAGCGTGGCTTCATCAACCGCGGTACCGGTCGGATTATTAGGGTTGGCGATAAAAACCAATTGCGTGTCATCGCTAATCGCATCGGCCATGGCATTTAAGTCATGGCCCCAATCTTTGGCCGCGGTCACTATAGGACGACCACCACAAGCCTGAACCGCCAATGAGTACACCACAAAAGCATGACGGGAATACACCGCCGACTTACCGGCACCCATATAGGCTCTGGTAATTAATTCCAGCACATCATTGGAACCACTGCCCAGAGTTATCTGCTCGGTGCTTACGCCAAGCTTGTCAGCCAAAGCGTTTTTAAGTTGAAAACCGTTGCTGTCAGGGTAGCGGGCAATATCCACTGTCGCCTGTTCAATAGCCGCTAACACTTTCTTACTGGGGCCAAGGGGGTTTTCATTACTGGCGAGTTTGACGATATGATCCAGCCCCAACTCACGTTGCAACTCTGCAATCGGTTTGCCCGCCTGATAGGGGCTTAGGCCCTGTACGCCTTTATTTGCCAAAGCGATGTAATCGCAACTCACTGACTATCCCAACCTGTTTATTTTAAAGATCATTATTGTAACCGAATCTGCTCAGCGGCACATCACGCCAAGCCGGCCTTAATAAAATCTGCCAATACTTGTACGGCACTGTTCTTACTATGATCCATCTTTGTCAGGCTAATCCCCACCGTACCCAAATCCGGTAAATGCTTTGATGATTCAATAATAGACAACGAATCCGGCACTGTACTGCGCGCCAACACCGTCACCCCCAAGCCTTCATCAATGGCGGCCTGAATACCGGTTAGATCGGGAATGGTATAAACAATGCGGCAACTGCGCTTGGTTTTGCCCAGCACCCGCAATGCACGCTGGCGATAGATACAACCACTCGGCGCCGCCACCAATGGCAGCGTTTCCTGACTATGGGCACGGGAACTGGCGCTACTCACCCAGACTAATTGATCAGTTTTTATATAGTTTTTAATCGATCTGCGCTGCTGGCTGGTCACCTTATCATGCAGCGCCAGAATCAGATCATACTCATTACGTTGCTGTTCCGATAACAGATTGCGACTTAAATCGCAGGTCACTTCCAGCGTGACATCGGGGTAGGCCTTGGCAAAGCGGCTAACGATTTTGGGCAATAGCGTAATCGCAAATTCGCTGGGAATACCAAAGCGAATACGACCACTAACCGGCGGATTGGAAAAATAACCCACTGCCTGATCGTTAAGCGATAAAATCTGGCGGGCATAATTTAGCAATGATTCACCGGCAGGGGTTAGCGCCAGTTTTGGATTATCGCGATCCAGCAAGCTGCGATCCAATAGCAGCTCCAGTTTTTTTAGCTGCTGGCTAATCGCTGGCTGAGTGCGTCCCAACTTCTCGGCGGCGGCGGTAAAACTACCCTCCTCATTAATCACCACAAAGGAGCGCAGCATATCAATCGGCAAATTTGTCATTGGATTTCCCCCTCTTTACCGTCATAGCCACGAAGGCAGCAACGGCCAACAGCATCATAACAAATTATTATCAAGATATAATAATTATTAATTTCTGTTATGTGCTATCCAACGCTATGATGGCCGCCCTATTAGCCTTTTCAACAACGGTAACCTTGCATGTCAGACCTTCTGCAAACGCCACTGCACGACCTCCACACTGAGCTGGGCGCTAAAATAGTGCCTTTTGCCGGCTACAGCATGCCGGTTCAGTATCCACTGGGGGTACTTAAAGAACATCTGCATACCCGCAAACAGGCCGGATTATTTGATGTCTCGCATATGGGCCAGGTTCGTATCAAAGGCGCAGGTATTACCGAAGCGCTGGAAAAACTGGTACCGGTCGATCTGGGCGCCCTCGCCCCCTTTAAACAAACTTATGCCGTTCTGACCAACGAAGCCGGCGGTATTCTCGACGATCTAATTATTACCCGCTGGGCCGATGATGAATTCTTTTTAGTGGTTAACGCTGGCTGCAAGCAACAGGATATTGCCCACCTGCAACAGCACTTGCAGGGCTTTGAGATCGAAGTCATGGATCAACATGCCCTGCTCGCTTTGCAAGGACCACAGGCGCGATCAGTTATGGATGAATTAATGCCCGCCGCCACTGAACTGCGTTTTATGACTAGCTGCTTTGGCAGCCTTGAGCTCGAGGGTGACACTATCGACTGCTTTATCAGCTGCTCGGGTTATACCGGTGAAGACGGTTATGAAATTTCCCTACCCGCTGACAAAGCGGTTGCGCTGACGAAAAAACTCTTATCATTTGAGCCGGTGGAAGCGATTGGCCTGGGTGCCAGAGATTCACTGCGTCTTGAAATGGGGTTATGTCTCTATGGCCACGATATCAATACCGAAACCACGCCGATCGAAGCCGGATTAATATGGTCGATCAGCAAATCACGCCGCGCCGGCGGTGAAAAACAAGCCGGCTTTTTGGGCGCAGATACCATTTTGCAACAGATTGCCGATGGCGCATCACGCAAGCGAGTGGGTTTACAGATTTCAGGACGAGCCCCGCTGCGCGAAGGGGTGGAACTGGTGAATGCCGATGGCAAAGTCATTGGCCAAATTACCAGCGGTGGCTTTGGCCCCTCTTTGGGCGGTCCGGTGGCGATGGCTTATGTCGATACTGACTATGCCGCCATTGGCACGGAGTTTTTTGCCTTGCTAAGAAAAAAACAAATACCTGTTGCGGTAGTGAAGATGCCCTTTATGCCGCAGAACTATGTGCGCTAAAACGCCTTAATTAAACAAACAATAGTAAAAAATAGTCATCGGAGAACTCCATGTTAGATAACAACGCATCCCTTTTTGAGCTGGAAGCCAATGACGCATTTATTCAGCGTCATATTGGCCCCGATCACCAGCAACAACAAGATATGCTAACCCTGTTAGGTGCCAACTCTCTCGATGAATTAATTAGCAGCACGGTGCCGGCCAATATTTTGCGCGAAAACGCGATGGATTTGCCGTCGCCAAAAACAGAAACCGCTGCATTGGCTGAACTAAAGCAACTGGCTTCACAAAATATCGTGATGAAAAATATGATTGGTCAGGGTTATAACCCCACCATTACCCCCAATGTTATTTTACGTAATGTGCTGGAAAATCCCGGCTGGTATACCGCCTACACGCCCTACCAACCTGAAATTGCTCAGGGTCGGTTAGAGGGCTTATTAAATTATCAGCAAATGGTGATGGATTTAACCGGTATGGAATTAGCCAATGCCTCCATGCTGGATGAAGGCACCGCTGCCGCTGAAGCCATGGCGCTGTTAAAACGGGTGAATAAAAAAAATCGCTCCAATGTATTTTTTGTTGCCAATGATGCCCATCCACAGACCATTGCCGTATTAAAAACCCGCGCCGCCACTTACGGTTTTGAATTAGTCTTTGGTGAGGCCAGTGACTTGGTCGGCCAAAATGTGTTTGGCGCCCTATTACAATACCCCGGTAGCTATGGCGAGATTACCGATCTAGCACCACTGATTGAACAAGCGCATGAACAAGACACTTTGGTACTGGTAGCAGCGGATATTATGAGTCTGGTACTACTCACACCGCCGGGCGAATTAGGTGCCGATGTCGTGGTCGGCAACAGCCAGCGCTTTGGTGTACCGATGGGCTTTGGTGGCCCGCATGCCGCCTTTTTTGCGACCAAAGATAAATACAAGCGCTCAACACCGGGGCGGATTATTGGCGTATCTATTGACCGCCATGGCAATCAAGCCTTGCGTATGGCCATGCAAACTCGCGAGCAACATATCCGCCGAGAAAAAGCCACCAGTAATATTTGTACTGCACAAGCCTTGCTAGCCATTATGGCAAGCTTTTATGCGGTTTATCATGGCCCGCAAGGTTTAAAAACCATTGCCAACCGCATTCATCGCTTAACCAATATTTTGGCTAACGGTTTAACTAAGCTTGGGTTTAGCAGTGATAACAGTCAGTGGTTTGATACCCTGAGCTATACCGTTGGTGATCGCCAGCAAGAGATGATTGAACGCGCCATAGCTGCCGGCATTAATCTACGTATTATTGGCAGCGACCGTATAGCCATCAGTCTGGATGAAACCACTAGCCGCGATGATATTGAAACACTGTGGGCGGTAATCTCCGGCGGCAATATTGATTTCAGTATTGACTCTATTGATGTTGAAGTCGCCAACCATTCTCCTATTGACAAAAACTACCGTCGCAACAGTGAATTTTTAACTCACCCTGTGTTTAACCAGCATCACTCTGAAACCGAAATGCTGCGTTATATGAAGCGGCTGGAAACTAAAGATATTGCGCTTAATCACTCGATGATTGCGCTGGGTTCATGCACCATGAAACTCAACGCTACTGCCGAAATGATTCCGGTCACTTGGCCGGAGTTTGCCAATATGCATCCCTTTGCGCCGCAAAATCAGGCACAGGGTTATCTGGCCATGTTTAAGCAATTGGAAAAAATGCTGATTGAAGCGACCGGTTACGATGCCATTTCCCTGCAACCCAACTCTGGTGCACAGGGTGAATATGCTGGCCTACTAGCAATTAAAAAATACCATGAGAGCCGCGGTGATTTTAATCGTGATATCTGCCTAATCCCAAGCTCTGCCCACGGCACTAACCCGGCCAGTGCCGCCGTTGCCGGTATGCGGGTAGTGATTACCGAATGCGATGCCAACGGCAATGTTGATATGGCCGATCTTAAAGCCAAGGCCGAAACTCATGCCGATGAACTGGCAGCACTAATGGTGACCTATCCTTCGACCCACGGTGTATTTGAAGAAAATATTACCGATATCTGCGACTTGATTCATCAGCATGGCGGTCAGGTTTATGTCGATGGCGCCAACCTCAATGCCTTAATCGGTATTGCTGCACCCGGCAAATTTGGGGCCGATGTTTCGCATATCAATCTGCATAAAACATTTTGTATTCCCCACGGCGGTGGCGGCCCTGGCATGGGCCCAATTGGCGTTGGCAAACACCTTGCGCCGTTCTTGCCTAACAATCCGGCTCAGCCGATTGCAGGCTTGGCGGTTGATAACGACACCGTATCGTCGGCCGCTTGGGGTAGCGCTGCGATTCTGCCAATCTCATGGATGTATATTGCGATGATGGGCGAACAGGGTTTAAAAAAGGCCTCGCAAGTAGCGATACTTAGTGCCAACTATATGGCCAAACAATTAGCTGAGCATTATCCGGTGTTATATACCGGCAGAAATAATCGCGTTGCGCATGAATGTATTATCGATATGCGGCCACTCAAAGAAGCCAGCGGTATTAGCGAAGAAGATGTCGCCAAGCGATTAATGGATTTTGGTTTTCATGCGCCAACCATGTCATTCCCAGTGCCGGGTACTTTAATGATTGAACCCACCGAGAGTGAACCCAAAGAAGAACTGGATCGTTTTATTGAAGCGATGATTACTATCAGAAAAGAAATCGCACAGGTTGAAGCCGGTAAATCAAATGAAACGGATAACCCGCTAAAAAATGCACCGCATACGGCTATGGAAGCAACCGCTTCAGAATGGGCGCATAGCTATACCCGTGAACAAGCGGTATATCCGGTGGGTAGCAGTAATAAATTCTGGCCACCGGTGGCAAGAATCGATAATGTTTTTGGTGATAGAAATTTAGTGTGCTCTTGTCCGTCTATTGATAGTTATAGAGAAGAGTAAACCGCT
>NZ_CAXAHB010000082.1:0-6395 GCF_963968385.1 uncultured Oceanicoccus sp. | reverse complement strand
ATAGCCACTAGATCAACTCAGTAATGATCTCCACCAACTCAGCCGGTGTTTTATCTGCACAAGTAATCACATGATCGGCATACTGGTGATACAACTGATTGCGCTCAATCAATAAATCGGCAAAGCTTTGATCAGGATGACGCGCTATCCCGCGTTGCTGAAAATTGTGAATCCGTTGTTTTAGCTGGTCTAACGCTACATCCAGAAACACCACCGGACCGAGTTTTTTTAGCGCCGCCATCCCCGCTTGGCTATAAACCGCACTGCCACCGGTAGCGATAATATGATGATCATAATTCAGACTCAGTAACACCTGCTCTTCAATCCAACGCAGGTTTACATAATCCGTGTTATCGATAATCTGTTGCAGGGATTGTTGCTCGCGGAGCTGAATTAATAAATCGGTATCAACAAAGTCTCTGGCAGTGGCTTTTGCCAGTTGCACGCCTATCGTGCTTTTGCCTGCACCGGGCATACCAATCAAACTGATATTGCTCATTATTAACCCGCCATTATTCAACCACTATCACTACTGCGCTGATTATATGCAAAACAGCACCGCTAAGGCTATGCGTGACGACGAGTCCATATAGATTATGGCGCTTCGATTCTGCTTAGTCTTTAAAGTACTCAGCAAGCGAGAGGAAGGATAACTATTATCAGAATCAGCCGATTCCGGTCGGGCTTGAAATTAACTGATAGTCAAGGACTGTTGCTGTAATTGCTGGTTGCTTACCTGTACAAAACCGCTTGCAGAAGTATCAAACCCCTGTGCGGTAGTGGCCCATTCTAGCGCTGCTGCGGCAACTTTTTTGACATCAACAAAGGCTCCCGGCAATTTCCCTTGCACAGATTGAGGCAAACGCCGCTGCAAACTTGATAGGGGTGACATCAACCATGCCAGCGGCATGCTAGTACCACCGGCGGTATGACGAGTACCGTAGATGGCGGAAGGTTGTAATACCGCTACCTGACGTAAATCTGATGAAGCGGCAAAGGCTTTAGCTGCGGTCAGGGTTTGGTTTTTACCGACAGCATAAGCGAAGGACTCTGTCTGTAATAACGCGGGAATATCCGCCCCCATTAATACCAGCCGATTCACCCCGGCCTGTTTCGCGGCATCGATCACATTGATCTGGCTGGTGCCATTCATCATCAATTGATGATCAAACGCCGATTGACTAAATGTCGGCAAAGGCGGTGAGCCTACCAGATTGATAATCGCACCGGCCTCTTGCAATAATGAGATATCCGGTGACAGCGCATCACCCTGCAACCAACACACATTCGCCAACCACGGATTTTTGGATGTATCGAGATGAGCCGGAGCAACACCGCGGCGAGAGACACTGATACAGGATATACCCCGAGTTGCCGCCAGTTCACAAATCCTTGTGCCGACAAATCCATTGCCGCCATAAATGACAATAGGTGCATCGCTGTACTGGCTCATAACTATCCTCTACCGATTAATGATCGCGGTCGATCCGCTCAAGCTTAAGCAGAAATTCACTCAATGATTTTTTCGAATCATAAACAAGATTAAATTTATTATGAAACAGAATAGACAAGGTTACTTTCTGGTCAGTTAAACTGACGGTATAGCCATCAAATGAAGGGGTGGCATAAAGACCGTTAAGAAAAAACGTCTCATCTTTACGCTCGCCTCTGGATATCACTTTATCAAATACCGATAACGCGACTTTTATATCGATTTTATCCATTGTTATCACCCGCATCGTTATTATTTCCAGCCGGCCATTAGGCTAGGGAAATTGCTTTGGCGATAAACCAACCGCCCTGAGCTGAATAATTCTATTGGCTAATGTACGCGGCCATTGCCTATCCGGATGTATGTATTTCCCAGACTGTGCAAGCCCTCGCTTAACTACAAAAAAACGGCTTATTCATTTTTAGCCAGTGTTATATTGCATTTGTGAATCAGTCGGCTCACTGCTAGAGAACTGCGAAACCAGTTTAATCTTGCCCTCTATCCCCATATTGATAAATCGTAAATCCTCAATCGGAATACAATACTCCTCGTATTCTTCATAGGCCACACTGGTTATATCGTAACGGCTGATAACCTGCTCGAGAATATCAAAGCTCACCACATAGCCTGCACAATGGTTGGCCGCCTCTATTTGGCGGGCTAACATTTCAGCGAATGAACGATGCAGTTTGGGAGCAAATAACTTTTGCTCCGGTGATTCCCGTATAAAGTAGCGCCAATCCACTTTTATTAAATGCGATAGCTGGGCTGGTGATACCGATTTATACAGCGTAATGGTGTTTGTCATAGTAACTCCTACAAGCTAAAGGTTTTATCAGGTAATGCATTGACGATATAACGTTGCGGACCACTCGCCTCAATGGCATCAAAGGGATAACAGGTGATTAACACCAGCTGTTCTGGTTGAGTGTCAATCAGTAACTGCTCTTTGCTGCTATCAATAATTTGTATTGAGTCAACGTAATAGTCTGTTTGCCGGCCGTCCCTGCCGGTAAGCGTTAAGGCATCATCGCCTTGCAGGTCTTGTAAAAACTTAAAATGGGTATCGCGGTGGCCTGCAATCAGCTTTGTACCGATCTCTTCAGGGCGGACGCTATCCTCCATCCAGCCGGGGCCGAAGGCTAACGAACTGCCTTGTGCGCCCTGCAATATATATAAATCGGTATCGGCAACCTGCAAACGCGCGACCGGCCAGGTATCTGCCCATGGCCATGGCTTAACGTCGCGATCGCTGACCAGTGTTTCTGACCAAGCCTGTTTGATCAGCACCTGCGCCAATTTGGCTTTTAGGTAAATCGCCAAACCATCGGCAATCACCAAAGTGCCGGCTATGAATAACATCCCTGCCAGAAAGGGTTTCCAGTATTTATTTATCCAGGTCATAGTGTTCTTCCCTATGCATACTGATGCGTACAATGATAAATAAAATCAATAACGCCCCACCCCAAAGCAAACTGAGGATGCCACCTGTTGCCGTTTTCGGAACGGGAATGGCTCGCAGTGACGGTTTACTATTGTTGGGATTATCAAGGTTCTGTTCTACCGCGACAAAACTGGTATAGGGCGACATCAGTTGATGAGTGAGTGCGACCTCAAGTACCGATTGCCGCACAGCATTTTCAGGTTGTCCTTTTATTTTTTGATCCAGTAGATGCTGAATTTTTTCCCGAGCCCACAAAGTGGCGACCCCTTGATGATTGTTATTACCAACAATCTCGAGTTTTTTCTGCCAACTGCGGCCGCCTGATTGTTTACCGCGCACCGTTATAACGCCGGACAAGTTTTCTATGGCCGCATTAATCACTAGCGGCTCGCCTTGATAAAGGTCGGGTATTTTTTCTGGGTAGTGTTCAACCGAATTAGCTGTCGGCCACTCGATAGTCATATCTTTTATTAACGGCTTATTAAGCCGATCAAGCAAACGCGACATACTTTGCTGCACTGCATGGGTATCACCAATATAAGTAAAACTCCCCCGACCAAATTCAGCTGCCTTGCGCATAAAATAGCTATTGGGGGCCGAACCAATACCCACGGTAAATAATCGGCTTTGCCCCAAATGTTGATAGATAGCACTAAACAATTGTTCTTCATTACTAACCGCGCCATCAGTAATAAAAATAATTTGCCGCACTGTTTGCTGATCGGGCTGGTAGCGCAGCGACTGTTGCAGCGCTGGCATCATTTCGGTACCTCCATCGGCTTGCAGTTGCTCTACATAAGCTTTTGCTGTGGCAAGATTGCCTGCATTGGCCGGCATTGCTTGATTAAACAGCTGACGGGTCTGATGGTTAAAAGCCAGAATATTGAAACGGTCCTGATCTTTGAGTTGAGCGATAGCGAGTAATAGGCTTTGCTTGGCCTGGATAATCGACGGCCCCTGCATCGAACCGGAGACATCAATCACATAGATCACTTCGCGTGGCAGCGCCTGCTCAGTCATTGTATCCTGCGGAGGCAGCATCATTATTTGTAGATAATGCTCGCCTTGTACGGTCTGCGAGAATAATGCTGCATCTGGGCTTTGTCCTGTTTGCGCCTGCCAGCGTAGAACAAAATCCTGCTTTAGTGCCGGATGGTTGGGGTCAAGTTTGACCTGATAAATACCCTGTTGATTACTGATATTTATTGCATGGTAGGCACTTTCGATATTTTGTAATGGCAGTCCCGTATCCAGGGTCACGCTGAGTTCGGTATTAGTCACAGCAGTCAATGCGTTATCAATACCAGACCAACCAAAGTCGTTAGTCATCACAGCTTTTATTTCCGCGCTATCATCTGATTGATGATGCTTCGGTGAATACCGTGGCGTTATCGAAAACGGCACCTGTATTTGAAAGTGCCCCTGCTGGTAACTTACCGGCTGAATATAATCTAACTCGACAATAATGGTTTCACCGGAGCGAATATTGGCTACATTAGTCTTAAACAGATTGGGACGATACTGCTTAACCAGCGCGGCTTTTTTGCCTTTGGATTTGGCCTGCTGATATACCGCCTTTGCCTCGGCCTTTTCTTTAACACTGCCGTTAATAATACGGTCACCAATTTTGATCCGCATACGGTGAACAGCCGCCTGATCTGGCAACGGAAAAACATAGATCCCTTCCAATTCGGCAGCATGGTTATTTTTAAAATGCTGCTCAATGGAAACATGAGCTACCATGCCGCTGACATTGATATGGGTTTTGTTATCAATATTGGCAAAGGCACCGGCAACATCCTGCCCGGCCGCCGTTATTGCCATTAACTGGCCACCGTGAAGCTCATCGGGGACATCCGCCCTGACGCTATGCCAGCCCCACCAACAAAACAAAACCACAAAAAACAGCCATAGCAGCCGTAGCTTTGATCGCTTTTTTGGGTACAACACAAAATCTTCTTCGATAAGTACCGGATGTGTACGCTTTCTAAACTTCAACATAAGTGACCTCCCAACATCAGTGTTAGGGAGTAGTAAAGCGTGTGGAGATGGCGTTTTTATGGATAGATTATGGAAATCTAAGGAACAATTATGATCAATTGTGGCATAGCTTTAAAAAAACGCTGTCTACGTTACAATGCCAGTAAATCATCATAATAGGACTACTGATGAGCCGACATATTGCCATTGTGGAAGACGAGCAATCTATTGCAGAGAATTATCGTGACGCTTTTGAGCAACAGGGTTATACCGTTAGTATTTACCCTAACCGTCACTCTGCCATGGAGGCCTTTGACCAAGCACTACCAGACTTGGCGCTGATTGATGTGGGGCTTGAAGATGAAATCGAAGGTGGCTTTGAATTATGCCAAGACTTGCGCAGCCGCAGTAAAACCCTGCCTATTGTTTTTTTAACCGCCAGAGAAAGCGAAATGGATAAAATTTCTGGCCTGCGTCTTGGCGCCGATGACTATTTAACTAAAGATATCGGCCTACAGCATATGATGACGCGTATCGTCACCTTATTTCGGCGTGTTGAAGCGCTAAGTCAGCCGCCACAGCCAGAAGCCATCATCACCATTGGAGACTTGAGCATCAATACTGATCGGATGAGTATTCAATGGCACAACCAAACTCTGGACACAACGCTTACTGAATTTTGGATTATCCATTGTCTGGCGCATCGTCCGGGACAGGTAAAAAGTCGGGATCAACTGATGACCGCGGCCAATGTGGTGCTCGATGACAATACCATTACCTCGCATATCAAACGCATCCGCAAAAAATTTCAGGCTATTGATGCCGAGTTTAATGCCATTAGTACCATGTATGGCGCTGGCTATCGCTGGCAGACGAAGGCATGACCTTAAACAAACAATTACTCTTGGTGAGTTTATTACTGCTGAGCATCCCTTGGGCCGGTTGCCAGTACTTGCAGGAGATCGACGTTTCACTCAGGTCTGGACAAGAGCAAACCTTGCGAGCCTCTACCCAAGTGATTGCCAAAGCGCTGGCGCAAAGCCCGGCGGTCGCTAAACCAGCTGTAGAGTCGAATCCCAGTGCTAAAGCTGATACCTCGACCACAGTATTTTATTGCCACCCCATAGATTATCTTGTCGATACCGATGGTTATGCCGATAGCTGGCCACAAATAGACTGGCATGTTTGGTCCAATAGTGATGGCAAACGGGTGAGTTATCGCTGTGCCATACACGACAATCAGCTGATGTTATTTTTTGATATTAAAAATGACGAGATGATTTTTAATGACCCCACCGTGTCACTGGCTGGTAATGGCGACCGACTGGTGTTGGTAACGGGAAGTGGCAAGGACTATATTTTTACCGCGGTGGCTCCAGGTAAAATGACCGTCCGCTACTATAAAACGCCCTCTATTACCTACCGCGAGTCACGGATTGATGCCAGCTTAATTGACAATGCCAATAGCTATCAACTTGA
>NZ_CAXAHB010000081.1:0-6757 GCF_963968385.1 uncultured Oceanicoccus sp. | reverse complement strand
TTAAAAAAGAAATACAAAGACACGCCAAGTAAATAGACTTGTATATTCTTAAATAAATCGGCTGTGATTAACCAATCTGAGTGCGCAAGAACAAGCGCAAAGACCATCAACACTGACAGCACTAATGCAAATAGTCTGGTTAACAATTGACCCCCAGCGCCACTTAAAAAACCTGACAAAATAATGCCTATGCCGCCTATCACCTCAACAAGGGGCACCATGATAGCGATCAAATCTGGAAAACCAAAAGCAACCAACCTTTCTGAAGGTAACGGAAACTTTCCATAACCATATAGAAAAAACGATATCCCTAGAATAATTCTTAGAAACCAAGGCCCGACAAAAGAAAATCTGCTAAGAGCGTTATTCATATATTCATTTAAGCCATTCATTTTTATTTCCTCTGATTGAAAACAAGCACCATAATTAAGACAATGAATATAACAAGTACTAATAATTAAGTTAGTACTAAATAAAAACATAGTATAAAATTTATGAAAGACAATTATTGTGCTATTTATCAGGTCACAAAGTTAATTGGTGGTAAATGGAATATGCCCTTGATGCATATCATTCAGTCAGGGCCAAAAAGGTTTGGTGAATTAAGAAGGACTTTATCCCCGATTACAGAACAAATGCTCACCAAGCAGCTGAGAGAATTAGAAAGCCATGATCTAATTTCAAGGAAAGACTTTCAAACCATACCGCCGAGGGTTGAATATACGCTGACGGAGTTTGGCCAGTCACTTTCTGGCATTATCAATCAGTACCAAGACTTTGGCGAAAAGAATAAGAGTAAGATAATTAAGCTATTATCCAATGATTAAGCCTCGTGCTAATGCCCGCTAATTTAGTTTGAATGACTTTAGACGTTATCGTTGCTTCAATGCGGGAAAAACCGAATACCATCAGATAAAAGAAAGACAGAACAATATGGACAAAATCATCGCCGAGCTAAGAGCCTGTAACGAACAGGTGCCAGTACCGTTAGAGTTGCCAGATATGGACGATATTATTGATGTCGAAGAGCAGCTATTGGTGGCGCTCGATAATGAATTTCGGCAATTTATGCTGACTGTCAGCGATGTGATTTATGGAACGCTGGAGCCGGTTACAGTGGCAGATCCCAGCTCCCATACGTATTTGCCTGAGGTGGCCGCCGTGGCTTGGTCGCTGGGTGTGTCCCGAACGTTAATTCCGCTCTGTGAGGACCGCGGCAATTACTATTGCACCAATGAAATCGGCGAAGTGGTCTACTGGAAAGACGGTGCCGTTACCGATGATGAGCCCTGGGCCAATGTCTGGCAGTGGGCAGAACATGTTTGGTTGAATAGTTAATTGGCTAAGCCGACGCGCGCGATACTGTATTCATTCCGTCGCTGCCCTTATGCGATGCGAGCGCGGATGGCCTTATTGTCTAGTCAGATTTCGGTAGAGTTAAGGGAGGTGTTGTTGCGTGACAAGCCGGCCTGCCTGCTGAACTATTCTGCCAAAGGCACCGTACCGGTTTTAGTGACAACCGATGATCAGGTGATTGATGAAAGTCGAGATATTATCATCTGGGCGTTGCAGCAAAATGATCCTGAACAATTATTACGCGCCGATCAGCTATCGCTAAATCAATTAATCGATCAAAACGATGGTGACTTTAAAGCTAATCTCGATCGCTATAAATATGCCGATCGCTATCCAGAAAAATCTCAGTTGGAATATCGCCGCGAAGGTGAAAAATTTCTTGCGCTCTTGGAACAGCGCCTAAGCGCCCATACCTATTTAATCGATAACCAACCCTCAGTGGCCGATATCGCTATATTTCCCTTTATTCGTCAGTTTGCTCTGGTTGATAAAACGTGGTTTGATGGCAGCCAATATAAAAATTTACGGCGGTGGTTAAATACTTTTTTAACCTCACCCATGTTTGAATATTGTATGCAAAAACAAGCGCCGTGGCGCTATGGCGACAAGCCGATTGTCTTTCAATAGTTTTTTAATAATGGAGATTAACGACCACTAACACAGCGAGGAACCAACGATGGATAGTGAATGGCTAATTAGTTTTTTTGCTTGGGGTGCAGTGATTAATCTTTTGCTATTACTGCTGTGGTTTTTAGTGATTATCGTGGCTCGTGATTGGATAATTAATTTTCACGGTCGCTGGTTTAAATTATCGGAACAGAGCTTTGATAAAATTCACTATGGGCTGTTAGCCGTATTTGAGATGCTGGTGTTTATCTTCTTTATTACACCGTATCTGGCGTTGCGGTTTTTTGCCTAGCGTTGTTTATTGATTCAGAACGATATTAACCAATAAATAAATAGCGCCATACCAAACCGCGGTCATTAAAATAGCCACCGCGATAAACTGCGAGGCTTTGCCCCGCTTAAAGTCCCGCTGTTTATTTTTAGAACTTTGCACGCCGAAAAACGAGGCCAAAACACTGCCGACCATTTGAAAAAACCCCAGTGGTTTTTCAGATTCGCCAGTCGATTGGTTTTCCATGGTTGTTGCCTATAGAGAGTGTTTATTCAACAAAAGCACGTTCAACCACATAATGGCCAGCATTACCGTGCCGAGCTTCTTTTAAATCCAGCGCATCCAGAATGGCACAGGTATCTTTTAACATGCTCGGGCTGCCGCAAATCATAAAGCGATCATCAGCTTTATTAATCGCTGGCAAACCAATATCGCTAGTGAGTTTACCACTTTCTAATAGATCAGTGATACGCCCTTCGTTTTTGAACGTTTCGCGAGTAACGGTTGGGTAATAAATTAATTGGTTTTTAACTAAATCACCAAAGTACTCATTGTGTGGCAGATGCTCATTAATCGACTGTTGATAAGCTAGCTCATCGATATAGCGACAACCATGAGTAAGAATAACTTTTTCATACTCGGAATAAGTTTCTGGGTCTTTGATAATACTCATAAAAGGAGCCAGCCCAGTGCCGGTACTAATCAGGTACAGATTTTTACCTGGCAACAGATTGTCGAGAATTAACGTGCCGGTAGGCTTGCTGCTAATCAGAATATTATCACCGGGCTGTACCTTCTGAAGTTCAGAGGTTAGGGGGCCATCGGGTACTTTAATGCTGAAAAATTCCAGCTCGTCCTCGTAGTTGGCGCTGGCAATACTATAGGCGCGCATCAGAGGTTTGCCGTTGCGCTCCAGCCCAATCATGGTGAAATGGCCATTCTTAAATCGAAAGCCCGAATTGCGGGTGGTTTTAAAGCTAAACAGGGTGTCCGTCCAGTGATTAACATCGGTAACTTGTTCGGTGAGTAAATTGCTCATGGCGATTATTTAATCCGGCTAATAAATGATGGAGGTACAATAAGCCGACTTGATATATTAGTAAAACAGGTTATTCTTGTTTATATAATCGGTTTTACCAATGTATGAGCTAAATGCTATGCGCTATACCCTTAGACAGTTGGAAGTTTTTCTTGCCACCGCCCACTTTGAGAATGTCACCAAAGCGGCGCAAAGCCTAGCTATGTCGCAGTCTGCAGCGAGCGGGGCACTCAAAGATCTGGAGCGACAGTTTGATATGCAGCTGTTTGATCGCGTTGGCAAACGCCTGCAAGCCAATGAGCAGGGCCTGTCGTTGCGGCCCAAAGCGCAGGCGCTTATCGAACAGGCCAAGGTGCTAGAGCAGCAATTGATTAATCATAAAGATATCGGCCATATCAAGGTGGGGGCAACACTCACTATTGGTAACTATTTGGCGGTGGGGCTAATTGCCGACTTTATGCGAGAAAATCCCGGCGCAGAAATTCAGCTTGAGGTTGCCAATACCGAAGCTATCGCCAAGCAGGTGCTGAATTTCGATTTGGATATCGGCTTAATCGAGGGTGAGTTTTATCATTCGGATCTTGAGGTTAGCCATTGGCGTGATGATGCCCTAGTAGTATTTTGCGCGCCCAATCATCCACTGGCACAAAAGTCAGTGCTTGACGATCAGGATCTAATAGCCGCCGAGTGGATTCTGCGTGAAACGGGTTCAGGTACCAGACAAGGTTTTGATCGTGCCATGCATGGTCTATTGCCTAGCCAGTCGATTAAATTAGAACTGCAGCACACAGAGGCCATTAAGCGCGCCGTCGAAGCCGGGCTAGGCATTTCCTGTTTATCAAACATCACGCTGGAAGATGCTTTTCAGCGCGGCAGCTTGGTACCGTTAAAGATTCCACACCGGGATTTTCACCGCGCTTTTTACTTTATTTTGCATAAAAATAAATATCGCAGCACCGGTATTCAGCGGTGGCTGGCTTTATGTCAACGAAACTAACTATTCTACTTAGCCGAGGTGACGGCGTTAGTGATTGCACTGCAGAAACGAAAGAGTGAAATGTGTTTTCAGTGAAGAAGTGCTAGTTGTAATTCGCCCAGCTATTGAGGGCCGGCAGACGAAATTGTGTACCATTTAAATCGAGCACAATACTATCGTTTAAAATGGCAATCAGTCGCAAGCCTGGCATAAGCTGAGCGCCGACTCTCACAATATTGCCGTTAAGTTTTACAAAACCGGCACCGTCCTCTTCTGAGTAGACATGCACTTCATAATCAATATTTGGAATAGACCGCTGGAAACGTGATGAGCGTTCCGTAATGAAAGGAATCTGTTGCAAAATAAAGCGAGTGTTGTCGATAGCTGGTTCTTCTTTAATAACGGGAGCCTGGCCGATAGTGGGCGCACTGATTTTGTTTGCTGCCGTCGGTTGTTTATACAGTGATGTAATTGTGGCGTTGGCTTCTGGTGTTGCCGGTTTTCTAACGGGTTTTTCAATCACGGTTTTGTTTTCCGCCGTCGATTTTGCTGAAGTCGCGGCAGCGTTTTTTTGCGGTGTTGGCGGCGCCTTTTCGGCTACCGTCGCTATTGGCGACACAGCGATAGACTCTGTTTGAATATTAGCGCCGCTATCGTCTGACCACTGCGAATAAACAAAAGCACTAACGGCAAGACAGACAATAGCCGCTTCAATAATCCAGCGCCGCACAGGTCTACTGGTTTCCGGAGCAGGCCCATGACTGGCATGCAAGTTGGGAATATGATTTTCTTCAGTACGTTCCTGGTCGGCGCGATTAAGGGCATCTAAAATTAGCGACATACTTAATCCTCCGCCGCTACCGCTGGCAAGGTTTTGGTTTGATTTAATTGTTGGTTTATTTTTAATAATGTTTTTAAACCAACAACACCATCATCAAGTAATTGATGATTTTTCTGAAAAATCTTTACTCGCTGTAAAAGTACCGAGTTAAAAGTGTCTTCTGCTAATAAGCTACTTTGGCCATCGATCTCGGCAAATTGTTCAGCCAGCCATTTAACCATAGGCCCGTTATAGTCGATGGAAAAAGGGACGGTATAGGCTGGCGGGGGCGACCAGACAAAGAGAAAGTCGCCGGTCCACAATTCACCCAGAACGGCCAAGGGCACCGAGGATATTTGATCATTAAGGCTTACGGTCGCCTGTTGGTTATCAATACCGATAAGGATGGCATAGGCCTGCATTTTGGCGGGGGTAATGAGTGATAACACCACGGGCAGATTGTATTCCATCAGAGCTTGCCAGGTTTTTACAGTCAATCGTTCACAGCGTGGACTTGATCGCTCTTTTTTGCTGCAGATCAGATTTAAATCATTCCCTTCCAGCTCAAGCGCAGCTAATAATTCGTTTACCGCCTGTTGTTCGCTATTAATCCAGACAGGTTTTGCAACAGCCGGCTCAGCAACAACTGCAACCACGGGCTCAACGGCGCTGCCTTTTTCGTCGATCAGCGGCCACCAAGCCGCTACCGCGATTAACAAGGCTGCCGTAACAGCAATAATGGATACTGAAAAAATGGACGCGGGACGTTTAATCTCTGCTTCCTCGCCCATCACTTCGGTAATCGCTTGTTTTAACATTGCGCGATCAACCACAGTTTTATTTTGGCCGTAGGTGCCCAACAACATATGGTCACATAACACATTAATAATACGCGGCACACCGCGGCTAACAGCATGAATACCTTTAACGATTTTTTTCGGAAATAACGTTTGGTTGGCAGGCAAGCCAGCGACGTGTAGCCGGTGGCGGATATAAGCATCGGTTTCTGCCAAATTCAGCGGCTTTAATTGATAGCGGGCCGTAATGCGCTGGGCGAGTTGCCGCAACTCGGGTTTATTAAGCAGGGTGCGTAATTCCGGCTGTCCCACCAGTATAATTTGCAATAGTTTTTTGGTGTTGGTTTCAAGGTTGGTCAGCAAGCGAATTTGTTCTAACACTTCAAACTGCAAATGCTGCGCTTCATCTATTAGCAAAACGGTATTGCGGCCATTGGCATGGTTGGCCAGTAAAAACTGATGCAACTTATCGGTTAAGGTTTTAAGGCTTTGCTCACTGCTATGGTAGGCAATACCTAGTTCATCACAGACGGTAGCTAAAAGCTCAACAGCATTTAATGCTGGGTTAAGGATTAACGCAATATCGGTATTTTCAGGAATTTGTTCGAGCAGGCTTTTATTAACCGTGGTTTTGCCGGTGCCGACTTCACCCGTAAGCAGAATAAATCCGCCGCCTGCGCCTACGCCATAGAGCAGATGCGCCAGCGCATCGCGGTGACGGGCACTCATAAACAGGTAGCGCGGGTTGACGGCAATAGAGAAAGGCGCTTCTTGCAAACCAAAGTAGCGGTGGTACATATGGTCTCGCCTATGGGTGTTTATGGGATGGGACGGTGCTTATTATGCATAAATCGTCAATTGAAAGCTATGG
>NZ_CAXAHB010000080.1:0-6972 GCF_963968385.1 uncultured Oceanicoccus sp. | reverse complement strand
GTAAAGGTTCAGCGGTGTCATCCTGCGCTCGACATAGACATGATTGAGAATCAGCGCACTGCCCTTTTCCTGAATCAGCGATGGCGCCTCCTTTTTCAGCTCGGCCAGCAGTTCATCAGAAAAACGGCGGCGATCAAAGGCAAGATTATTAAATTCCTGTGTTTCCGCCATGCGGCCAGCCCGATCCCAGCGTTTAACCAGTTTGTACTTGCCTTTAACTTCCTGACGGGTCATATCTTTTGGCGGGGTAAAGCGATCTTTGATGACCTTATAGACATAGTCATAGGAAGGCAGGGTAAATACCAGCATCACCATTCCTTTAATACCGGGGGCAATCACATACTGATCATCGGTTTTTAATGTATGCGCAACCGCACTGCGATAAAACACTGTCTTGGCATGTTTACCAAAACCAATCGCACTGTACAGTTCAAACAATTGTTTCTGCGGCATAATACTTTGTAAAAAGCCAACATATTGTGACGGCACTGAGGCATCAACCATAAAATAGCTGCGGGTAAAGCTAAATAGTTTACTGACATCATCCGGTGAAAATAACACCGTATCGACATATACCCCACCCTGTTCGTTGTTGAGTATAGGGAACACAAACGGCAACATTTCACCGTCAACCACAAACCTGCCTACTAGGTAGGCCGCCTTATTACGGTAGAATAACGAATTTAAAACCTGGATTTTGGTTTGCTGGTTTTCTGGTAACCGCTGTCGCAATGATTTTTCTATTAAACCGGTGATATTGGTTACATCTCTATCGAGATCTTCAAAGGGAATATTAAATCTGGTGTCGAGAAGAACGGCGCGAACGTCGGCGGCCAAATCATTAGAGGCAGTGTATTCGGTAAAAATGATCTCGTCGTTTAAGCCTTTAGGCAAGAGATCAGGCGCATCGACAAAGGAATGCAGGTCGCGAATCTTTTCATGAGAAAACACATAGCAATACACCGAATTAAAAAAAGTTTGTGCTATTTCATAATTACTATGGGTTTTAACCAGCGTGGCATATTCGGCTTTGGCATCTCGCCATAGGGTGCGATCATTTAGGGAACGACCAGCAATACCATCGGCCATGCCGGCAACATCGCTGACTTTTTTCTTATACATTTCCAAGCGGTGGCTCATAGTGGCATGGACCAATTGCCAATCCGCTTTTTCAAAACGAGCTTGCGCACCTAGGGTAACATTTTGAAAATCACCAAAGAAGGCATCAAATCCATTGAGAATGGCTTTGGCTAAACCTTGTGCGTTGCTCATCCCCATAAGATAAAAACCTGTTTGAATTCCATAAAATAACTATCGTCCCTGCTAAACCGTGAACAATAAAGTTATTAGCCGGCTATTAGAGAGTTATCGGCAATAATAACACCGCTGCGATCAGCATAGATATATTGGCCCGGCTTAATCTGTAAGCCAGCGACATTAATCGTTACGTTTACTTGCCCTATACCAAGCTTTTCTGTTTTGCGGGGAATGGCGCCCAGCGCTATCACACCGATTTGCATGGTTTCAATTTCTTCAATATCGCGGATATAGCCATAGATGACAATGCCGGACCAGTTATTCTCAAGCGCCAGTGTCACTAGTTGATCACCCAGCAAAGAACGTCTAGGTGAACCGCCACCGTCAACTACTAATATCCTCCCCTTGCCGGGGGTACGTACCATCTCGCCGACTTTGGAATTATCTTCAAAACATTTTACGGTAACGACCTCACCGCCAAATTGACGAATAGCACCGTAGTGCTTAAATATGGGATCAGCGACCTGAATTGCATCGCCAAACTCATCACATAAATCGGGTGTTGATATTGTCATAGTCAATCACTCAGTGTTTGTCATAAATAATGGCACAAAACCAAATATAAAAAAGGCGGCCAAGGCCGCCTAGAAATACCAGAAGGTATTAAAGTGTTAACTCACTATTAACCAAATTGGTTCATCGTGTTGTCTTTACCAGACGCTTTTAATGCAGCTTCACCGGCAAAGTATTCTTTGTGATCATCACCCATGTCCGAACCGGCCATGTTTTGGTGTTTAACACAGGCAATGCCTTGACGGATTTCTTTACGCTGAACACCTTTAACGTAACCCAGCATACCTTGATCACCGAAGTACTCTTTGGCCAGATTGTCAGTAGACAGGGCCGCCGTGTGATAAGTTGGTAGCGTAATCAAGTGATGGAAGATGCCGGCTTCACGGGCTGCATCAGCCTGGAAGGTACGAATCTTGTCATCCGCCGCCGCTGACAATTCTGAATCGTCATAATCAGCGCTCATCAGGTTATCACGATCGTAAGCAGAAACGTCTTTACCTTCTTCAGTCCAGGCATCAAAGATTTGCTGACGGAAGTTTAAGGTCCAGTTAAATGACGGTGAGTTGTTGTAAACCAGCTTCGCATCAGGAACCTGCTTACGGATCTCATCCATCATGCCACCAATTTGACGAACATGTGGCTTTTCAGTTTCTATCCAGATTAAGTCAGCGCCGTTTTGTAACGACGTTACACTATCTAAAACACAACGAGCTTCTCCGGTTCCTTGTTTGAACTGGAACAAGTTAGAAGGTAAACGCTTAGGACGTAGTAGCTTGCCACCACGGTTGATCACAACATCGCCATTGCCTAAATCAGCAGCATCAATTTCATCACAATCTAAAAATGCATTGTACTGATCGCCTAAATCGCCTGGCTCTTTGGTAACAGCAATTTGCTTGGTTAAACCGGCACCCAATGAATCGGTACGGGCAACAATAACACCGTTGTCTACACCAAGCTCAAGGAAGGCGTAACGAACAGCGCGGATTTTTGCCAAGAAGTCTTCGTGAGGAACGGTTACTTTACCGTCTTGGTGACCACACTGCTTCTCATCAGATACCTGGTTTTCGATTTGAATACAGCAGGCACCGGCTTCGATCATTTGCTTAGCCATTAGGTAAGTCGCTTCAGCGTTACCGAAACCAGCATCGATATCAGCAATAATTGGAACAACGTGAGTTTGGTGATTATCAATTTTGTTTTGCGCTGTTTTTTCTGCAACTTCATCACCGGCTTCACGAGCGGCATCGACTTCACGGAACAAACCGCCAAGTTCACGCGCGTCGGCCTGACGCAAGAAGGTGTAGAGCTCACCAATCAACGAAGCAACGGAAGTTTTCTCGTGCATAGACTGATCAGGAAGAGGACCGAACTCACTGCGAAGTGCCGCAACCATCCAGCCTGAAAGGTACAAATAACGACGGTCAGTATTGCCTTCAAAATGCTTCTTGATAGAAATCATTTTTTGTTGACCGATAAAACCATGCCAGCAACCTAAAGATTGGGTGTACTTGGAAGAATCGGCGTCATAGTTGGCCATATCTGCACGCATAATATCGGCGGTATATTTGGCGATATCCAAGCCGTGCTTGAATTTGTTCTGTGCACGCATACGGGCAACAGACTCGGGGTTGATGGCATTCCAAGAGCTACCGTTAGTCTTGCAAAGACCTTCAACGGCGGTGATATCGTTTGTGTAATCTGACATGGTAAATCCTCTAAAATCAGAGCGGTGATTGGATGGCGTGCAGTCTACGACCAACACCAAAATTTAGGAAATTTATAGTTCTTATCTTCGGCATTTCTCTGGCGAATAATAGTGTGGTAATCTAGGCGGCCTGTGATCTGGCTCTTTGGCTGTATCGATGATTAGTCTGTAACCGAGAGGCTGATCAAAAATGGATGCTGCCATTAGGTCATTCTTGGTCATGCCAGATCATTCTTCTTGGAAGAGCTAGTAATTACAACAAGATCATACTAAGTTATAACTTTTGACAATAGCATTTATTCAATGAATATATCTCGTATCGACCTCAATCTGCTGGTGTATTTGGACGTGTTACTGCGCGAACAAAATGTCACCAAAGCTGCCGATCAGCTGGGTATCACCCAACCTGCAATGAGCAATAGCCTGCGCCGCCTACGTGATTTATTTAATGATCCACTACTGATTCGCACCAGCCAGGGTATGAGCCCCACCGAACGGGCCCAAGAATTACAGCCCCAAGTGCGAGAAATCCTCAGTAATGTTGAAAAAGCGATACAGCCTTCGGCCGAATTTAATCTCGCAGAAAGTGATCGAGTATTCCGCATTATGGCCAGTGATTATGCCGAATCCACTCTGATTCCGGCTTTGCTCAATGAAATCCGCGACTGCGCGCCCCATATCCGTCTCGATATCCTCACCCCCAGTGATGTGACCTTTCAAGACGTGGAAAAAGGCAAGGTCGATATGGCTATCAACCGCTTTGATTATCTGCCCCAGTCTTTTCATCAAGTGAATATTTGGCGGGATAATTTCACCTGCCTGATGAGCAAAGACAACCCGATTCAAAACGACTTTTCCCTGAATAGCTATCTGAATGCCCACCATATCTGGGTCAGTAAAACGGGCATGGGCGTCGGTGTTGGTATGAACCCTACTGATACACAACGACTGGGCTGGGTAGATGAAGCACTGGCCGAAATTGATAGAACACGACATATCAGGGTCTTTACCCGCCATTATCAGGTTGCAGCGCTACTGGCTGAACAGCCGGACTTGATTGCCACGCTACCCAAGCAGGCAGCACTGCTGCATTCAAAGTATGGCAATTTAATGATCAAGCCACCGCCTTTCCCCATTGTACCTATTGAGCTTAAAATGGCCTGGAGCCCGCTATTACATCACAACCCGGGGCATACCTGGTTGCGACGCTTAATCGTTGATGTGGCGCAGAACATTGTGGCGAGAAGTAAGGTCTGACTGAAACCGGATAGCTTATTCACCTGAGTTATACCGAATATGAAAACGATAAATTCGCTAAATTTTCACCCTCTCCGTAAAATCTTCCATCATTAAGTATTGTATTCAAGACACATTTAAGGGAAACCCATGACACAGCGCACCCAACAGGGCGGTCTGCAAATCGCCGACGAACTTTTCAGGCTGATTAACAACGATATTATTCCAGGCACCGGTATCGAACCGGAGCACTTCTGGACCGAACTGGAACAAATTCTGAATGATCTGGGCCCGAAAAATAAAGCGCTGCTAGCCAAGCGTGACCAGCTACAGACACAGATTGATACCTGGCATCAAACCAACGGTGCTGGTGAGGCCAAAGCCTACAAAGCGTTTTTGACGGACATTGGCTACTTAGTTCCTGAAGGTGAAGATTTTCAAATCACCACTGAAAATGCTGAACCGGAAATTGCCACACAAGCCGGCCCGCAATTAGTTGTGCCGATTATGAATGCCCGCTTCGCCCTTAATGCCGCCAATGCACGCTGGGGAAGTTTGTATGATGCGCTGTATGGCACAGATGTTATTGCAGAGACGGACGGCGCAGAAAAAAGCGGTGCCTATAATCCTGTTCGCGGTGACAAAGTCATTGCCTATGGCCGTGGTGTTTTAAACGATGCCGCCCCGCTAGCCGCAAGTTCTCACAACGCCGTGATTCAGTACAGCGTTGTTAATGCTCAGCTACAAGCAAATCTAGCTGATGGCACTACCACCACATTAACTGACCCAGCACAGTTTGTCGGCTATCAAGGTAATGCTGAAAAACCTGATGCTATTTTGTTATGCCACAATAATTTGCATATCGAAATTCAAATTGATCGCGACCACCATATCGGCAAACAGGATAGCGCTGGTGTTAAAGATATTTTAATGGAAGCCGCATTGACCACCATTATGGATTGTGAAGATTCCGTTGCCGCAGTGGATGCTGAAGATAAGGCCATTGCCTATCGCAATTGGCTTGGCCTAATGAAAGGTGATTTACAGGAAAGTTTGGAAAAAGGCGGCAAAACCCTTGTTCGTAAAATGAATCCCGACCGAGAATACACAGCTGCCGATGGCACTGCCATGACCCTAAAAGGTCGCAGCATGCTATTTGTTCGCAACGTCGGTCACTTGATGACCAACCCTGCAATTCTCGACAAAGACAACAATGAAATTCCCGAGGGGATTATGGATGGCATGGTGACTGCACTGGCCGCCATTCACGATTTAAACGGTTCCGGCAAGCTAAAAAACTCTAGCGCCAACAGTATCAATATTGTTAAACCCAAGATGCATGGGCCGGAAGAAGTGGCCTTTACCAACGAACTCTTTGATCGTATTGAAGATGCTCTCAAACTACCTCGTAACACCTTGAAGGTAGGTATTATGGATGAAGAGCGTCGCACATCGGTCAACCTCAAAGAATGTATTCGTGCCGTTAAAGAGCGGGTTGTGTTTATTAATACGGGGTTTCTTGATCGCACCGGTGATGAAATTCATACCAGTATGGAAGCCGGCGCTTTTGCTCCCAAAAGCCAATTAAAAACGATGACATGGATTGGCGCCTACGAAGATCAAAATGTCGATCTGGGCCTAGCCTGTGGCTTGCCGGGCAAGGCACAAATCGGTAAAGGCATGTGGCCAGAACCCGACAATATGACCAAGATGATGGATGCCAAAATTGGCCACCCTAATGCTGGCGCTAATACCGCTTGGGTTCCTTCACCCACCGCTGCAACGCTTCATGCCCTGCACTATCATCAGGTTAACGTGCCGAGCAAACAGCAAGAATTAAAATCTCGCACCCGCGCCAGTGTTGATGATATTTTGACAATACCGTTACTTGATGCTCAGCAAACTTTAAGCGCAGACCTAATTCAAAATGAACTGGATAATAATTGCCAAGGCATTTTAGGTTACGTAGTGCGCTGGGTCGATCAAGGTGTTGGCTGTTCAAAAGTCCCCGATATTAATAACGTAGGACTGATGGAAGATCGTGCCACACTGCGAATTTCCAGCCAGCATATTGCCAATTGGTTGCGTCATGGCATTTGCACTCAGCAACAAGTGATGGACACCTTAAAACGCATGGCCGCCGTAGTAGACTCACAAAATGCCGGCGACCCTGCTTATATCAATATGGCACCCAATTT
>NZ_CAXAHB010000079.1:0-6982 GCF_963968385.1 uncultured Oceanicoccus sp. | reverse complement strand
CTTTATCTTTACTTTATCTTTACTTTATCTTTCTTTTTCTCTTGCTGGTGAACCTAATCGCCTTCGGCACCGCGAATGGCCTTTATCTGACCCCACTGTTTACAACTCGGACAGAGCCAATGCAAACGCTTGACGGAAAAACCGCAGTGATCACATTGATAGCGTGGCTTGTTTTGCATCAACTGCTCAATTAACAGCTGCAAAATGGTAAGATTTTCTTTCGACTGACCGTCGCTATTGGCGATATGAAACTCAACCAGTTTAGTCAGGCCAAGCAAGGACGGTCTTTTCTTTAGTTCTTTGGCTAAAAAATCTGCCGCTGCCTGCTGACCTTTTTTGGCAGTAATCTCTTCCACCAAACTTAGCACGATAGTGGCAGAAGGATAAATTTCCAGACATTCAAGCATCGAGTGATAAAACCCCTCGCTATCACCCAGCCGTTCATAACTTGACCGCAATAAAGCTATGGTTTCCGGGATAAAGACCGGATCCTGTTCGCGGACCTTGCGCAGGTTTTTAATCGCCTTAGCATAATGCCCAGTACGAAACTCAATATCGGCAAACAATAACGAAGCCCGTACGCAACCACGATCATAGGACAAGGCTTTTTTAAGTTGCGTTCTGGCGCCATGGAAATCGTTTTTTCTCAGCGACAGCTCGGCCAATTCACAGCAGTAATGAGACAGTGCCGAGGTGATGGTTTTGTCGGTTGCTGGCGCGGCTTTTAATAGCGAGCGTTTTGGCAATAACTGCTCGGCAATATCGATAGCCTGCTGCCATTCTTTTTCATCTTTATAGATTTCCAGCAAGTGGTGCATCGCTGTTTCTTTCAGCTCCGAGGCTTCTTTAATTAGATCCTGCAGCAGACGCTCGGCACGATCCAATAGACCGGCACTGATAAAATCACGGGCCAATTCCAAGTGCGCTTGATGCAAATGCACTCTGGGCAGGCTGGGTCTGGACAAAAGATTTTGGTGGATACGAATGGCGCGCTCAACCTCGCCTTTGCGACGCATCAGATTACCCACAGCAATATGGGTTTCCAAGGTTTCGGCATTGACCTCCAGCGCTTCGATAAAAGTATCCAAAGCACTGTCAGGCTTATCATTAATAAGAAAGTTAAGGCCTCTATAATATTGGTGGTGCAGCGCGGCGTTATTATCCGCCGAAATCATGCGCCCACGCCGCCCCAGCCACCAACCAATAGCGATAGCAGTAAAGACCAGCAGTAATTGCCAGAGGTCGATCATGATTAGCTGTTGCCACCTTTACCGGATTTAGTCGCCATGGGATAGTCGGCGGCACCCAGCTTGGATAATTCTTTTTCGCGCTTATCCAGTCTGCGCTGCAATAGCAGGGACTGACTTTTAAGGCGAATCATCGCAGCACTGCTGACCAGCAAGCCCGCTACACCACCCACCACAAAGGCCAGTAATACCCAAAGCGATACCCGCTGTTCCGGCAACTGAATAACCAACAGATCCAGAGCGGCCTTGTCGGTATTTTGCATGGAGAATAACACCCCGAAAGCCAATACCCCTATTAGCAACACGATAACTAACCAACGCTGTAAGGCGCGCACCATTTAACCTCTCTTTACTAGCAATGATTCAATAAGCTGAATACCAGACATAAAAAAACGGCATGATCACTCGACCATACCGTTCATAATTAGTTTCTGCAATATGGCGTTATCGCAATAACATCGTAAGGATCAACCCTTTTGCAGACTCTGGTTAACTCGCTCCCGCATTTCCTTGCCGGGCTTGAAATGAGGAACATATTTACCACTCAATTGAACGGTTTCACCCGTCTTGGGGTTACGTCCCTGACGAGGCTCCCGATAATGCAACGAAAAACTGCCAAAACCACGGATTTCTATCCGCTCGCCAGTGGCCAATGTCTGTGACATTTGTTCAATCACTGTCTTGACTGCCAACTCTACATCTTTGGGAGACAACTGCGTTTGCCGAGACGCTATGCGCTCAATCAGCTCAGATTTAGTCATATCCACTACCCGTTACTTATTCCCAGACCGTATAACTAAAACAAGAGTAGCACTGGATAGCCATATGCGCTAATTATTAATGAGAAAAAATTCACCCTCATCAATAACTTAGCGCAAACCGTCAACATCGACAGCGGTTGAGATGTTACTCTTTGTCGTCCATTTTCGCTTTGATCAAGTCACCGATAGTACCCGGGGCAGTAGCATCAGTTCCTGACTCTTTATGCGCCTTGACCGCTTCTTTCTCGTCAGCAATATCTTTCGCTTTGATAGACACTGCAATACTGCGATTTTTACGGTCAACAGTGATGATCTTGACTTCAACTTCTTCGCCTTCTTTTAGCGCGTTACGGGCATCTTCCACCTTGTCGCGGCTAATTTCGGAGGCTTTTAAAGTACCTTCGATATCACCGGATAAAGTGATAATCGCTGCCTTGGCATCCACGGCTTTAACAGTCCCCTTAACGATGCTGTTCTTATCGTTTTCAGACACATAGCTATTGAATGGATCATCGCTTAACTGCTTGATACCTAAGGAAATTCTTTCGCGCTCAGGGTCAACAGAAAGGATAACTGTCTCAATTTCGTCACCTTTCTTGTACTGGCGTACAGCGTCTTCACCGGTCTCATCCCAAGAGATATCCGACAAGTGAACCAGACCGTCGATAGCACCGTCCAGACCGATAAAGATACCGAAGTCAGTAATCGACTTAATAGCACCGGAGATCTTGTCACCTTTGCTAAACTCACGACCAAAGGCATCCCATGGATTTTCCATGCACTGCTTGATACCCAGAGAAATACGACGACGTTCCTGATCGATATCCAGAATCATTACTTCGACTTCATCACCTAGATTAACAACCTTGGAAGGATGGATGTTTTTGTTAGTCCAATCCATTTCAGAGACATGCACCAGACCTTCAACACCCTCTTCAATCTCGGCAAAACAACCATAATCTGTCAGGTTAGTGATAGTTGCCTGTACCCGAGCACCTTCTGGGTAACGACCGGTGATAGATACCCATGGATCTTCACCCAACTGCTTCAGGCCTAGCGAAACACGATTGCGCTCGCGATCAAATTTCAGCACTTTAACATCGATTTCATCACCGACATTAACGATTTCTGATGGATGCTTAATACGCTTCCAAGCCATATCCGTAATGTGCAACAGGCCATCTACACCGCCCAGATCAACAAAGGCACCGTAGTCGGTCAGGTTCTTAACAATACCTTTAACAGACTGACCTTCTTGTAGGGTCGCTAGCAACTCATCACGCTCGGCACTGTTAGCGTCTTCCATCACCGCACGACGGGAAACAACCACATTGTTACGCTTCTGGTCCAGCTTGATGACTTTAAATTCTAGTTCTTTGCCTTCGAGGTGAGTCGTTTCACGAACGGGACGAACATCGACCAAAGAACCGGGTAGAAAAGCGCGGATAGAATTAACGTCAACGGTAAAACCACCTTTAACCTTACCGTTAATCACACCGATAACCGACTCTTCACCGGCATAGGCTGCTTCCAGCACTTTCCAGGCTTCAGCGCGCTTGGCTTTTTCGCGGGACAGTTTGGTAACACCCCAACCGTCTTCAACCGCTTCTAGCGCCACTTGTACTTCGTCACCGACTTCAAGAGAAAGCTCACCGCCTTCACTAATAAATTCGCTACGTGGGATAATACCTTCTGATTTCAGACCAGCGTGGACGGTTATCCAATCGCTATCAATATCGATAACAACGCCGGTTACAATCGAACCAGGCTTCATATCGATAGTACTTAGACTTTCTTCAAATAAATCCGCAAAACTTTCCATTACTGTGTATACCTATTTTAAAAGCTGGCAACGTTTCCCTTATCAAAAGGGCAAGACCTGACTTTTTGGAAGTCGGGGGATCTTACGCCACCCTCCATAGAACCAGCTTCTATGGGCCATTTACAAAAAATCCACACGCGGTGACAGCTGGAATCTCACCTCGAATGGAACGTTAAATCCTTTGGAATCAAGTAGTTAGATAGCGGTTGGGATTAACTCTGAATCCTGGCTTGCACCTGACTAAGCACCTGAGAAAACACATCCGCAATGGCTGTGCCGCTGCTGTCGATAACAATGGCATCGTCAGCTGGCTTCAGCGGCGCAATGGAGCGGTTCATATCCCGCTGATCACGCTGTTGGATGTCCTCCAAAAGGGCGGCGAGATTAACACTTTCACCCTTGCTTATCAACTGTTGGTAGCGCCGTTGCGCCCGTTCTTCGGCGGAGGCGATCAAGTAGATTTTTACCGCGGCTGCAGGAAATACGATAGTGCCCATATCGCGGCCATCGGCCACCAAACCCGGCGCCTTGGCAAAGCTTCTTTGCAACGACTTTAAAGCCTCCCGAACCGGCTGATGAATGGCCACTTTTGAAGCCAGCGTGCCACTGCTTTCAGAGCGCACTTCATTACTGATATCTTCATGGTCCAATAGCACCGCTGATGGCTCGCCAGGTTCGCTGGGTCGAAACTCAACATTAAGGTTGGCAGCCAGATCTGCCAAAGCTGCGGCATCATCAAAGCCAAGCCCTTTGCGTTCGGCCGCCAGACCGACAATCCGGTATAAGGCGCCGCTATCAAGCAAATGCCAGCCCAGCTCTTTCGCCAGCAGCTGGCAGATAGTCCCTTTGCCTGAACCACTGGGACCATCAATCGTGACTACAGGTACTGTATGGGTATCAAACACAAATTTTTCCAAATAATTCAAAATAGCTGGGGAAGGTTTTGGCGGTACAGCCCGGGTCATTAATGGTAATAGCCGCATCACCCATTGCCGCCAGTGAAAAACACATCGCCATACGGTGATCATCATAGGTATCGATAGCGGCAGATTTAATCTTGGCTGGAGGAGTCACCTCAATATAATCATCGCCCTCTATCACCTCTGCCCCAACTTTTCTTAACTCGGTAGCCATAGCCGTCAAGCGATCGGTTTCCTTCACCCGCCAGTTATAGACATTACGGATAGTGGTGGGACCATTGGCAAACAAGGCGGTGGTGGCAATCGTCATTGCCGCATCGGGAATATGGTTAAGGTCGACATCAATACCGTTTAATGTCGCTTTGCTAGCTTCTATATAATCTTCTGCGTAGCTGATCTTGGCACCCATCTGCGCCAACACCTCGGCAAAACGGATATCACCCTGAACCGAGTTTTTGCCCACCCCATAGACCCTGACCGTACCACCAGCAATCGCCGCCGCTGCCAGAAAATACGAGGCCGAGGAGGCATCACCCTCCACCATCAGCTCACCCGGTGAGCGATAACTCTGGCCGCCCGCAATCGAAAACGTTTGGTAATTGTCATTACTGACAACAACACCAAATTTAGCCATTAAATCTAGGGTAATATCGATATAGGGTTTGGAAACCAACTCACCTTTTACCTTGATGGTAATAGCCTCTGAAGCCAAGGGGGCTGACATTAATAGCGCGGTTAAAAATTGACTGGAGATACTGCCATCGATTTCGATCTCGCCACCATTGAGGCCAGTGCCGGTAATTTTAAGCGGCGGATATCCGGTGGTTTGCAGATAGTCAATACTTGCACCTAAAGGCTGCAAAGCATCGACCAGATGCTCGATCGGGCGCTCAGACATTCGCGGCTCACCGGTCAGGGTATATTCACCGCCCGCTCCCAGACATAAGGCTGCGGTTAGCGGCCGCATCGCAGTACCGGCATTACCGAGAAACAATTCAAAACTACCGACATGGGCTAACGGGCCAGCCATGCCTTTTACTACACAGGCGCTACGATCCACCGACAGTTCATAATCAACACCCAGTTGCTCAAGTGCATTGAGCATATGGCGAATATCATCGGAGTCCAACAGATTGTGGATTCGGGTTTCACCTTCAGCCAACGCCGCTAATAACAAAGCGCGATTGGAAAGGCTTTTGGAACCGGGAATAACGACTTCACCATGTACACCGGCAATCGGTTGCAGGACTAGTTGTTCGACGCTGGACATGATTAAGCTCTATGAGTCTATATAAAAAGGGGTTGCATACTACCATATTGATCGCTGAGATTTCAGCGTCGGCAAAGTATCGTTTTAACGCTGTTGCTGTTCCAGCATTTGCGCAAACTTATCGCGGGCTGTTTTGGCCCGATTAAAACAGCCGAGAATATTTTCGCTATCACCGGTAGCAATCGCCTCGCGCACATTGGCTAACTGTGCCGAAAACTCATCAATGATTGTTAGTAAGGCATCGCGGTTAGCCAGTGAAATTTCATGCCACATGGTCGGATCGCTAGAGGCGATACGAGTAAAGTCACGAAAACCGCCGGCGGCAAAACGAAAAATATTTTGCTGCTCGGGATTCCCCGCCAGCGCATCAACCAAGGTATAGGCAAGAACATGAGGTAAATGGCTAGTAGCCGCCAGCACTTTATCGTGCTCATCCACCGGCATGTCAACTAACTCGGCGCCGACTGACTGCCATAGGGATTTTACTGTCTGCAATGCTTGCGGATTGGTTTGTTCCGTAGGGGTAACAATCACACGGTGATTAACGAACAAATCGGCTTTGGCCGCCGCCACGCCACTTTTTTCTGAACCGGCAATGGGATGAGCTAAAACCAAATTAGCCGGCACAGTACCAAAGGCTTGTTTGGCAACGCTTAGTAAATTGCCTTTAACACTGGCAACGTCGGTAATAATAACCTCTTCATTTACCAGCGGTGCCAACTGCTTTAACATCTCCGCAGCTATTAAGGTAGGCGTGGCAATAACAATAACTTCAGCACCGCTGATCGCTTGGCTTAAATCCAAGCTGTAACGATCAATAACACCCAACTCTAGAGCTTTGTTTAGAGAAGACTCTCGCCGACCCCAGCCTACTATTTCGCCAGTAAAGCCGTTGGCTTTTAACGCTTTCGCCAACGAGCCGCCGATTAAGCCTGGTGCCAGGATAGTGATTTGGTTGATGG
>NZ_CAXAHB010000078.1:0-7014 GCF_963968385.1 uncultured Oceanicoccus sp. | reverse complement strand
CCCGACCCGCGACTGCGCACACAGGCCAAGCCTGTGGAAAATGTCGATGGCCGCCTGCTACAACTAATCAACGATATGTTTGAAACCATGTATCACGCTCAAGGTATTGGTCTGGCGGCAACACAAATCAATGTGCATCAGCGCGTTGTCGTTATTGATGTCAGCGAGCAAGGTGATCAGCCACTGGTATTTATCAACCCCGAAATCACCGTACTTGATGGCCCCGATCATGAGTATGATGAAGGCTGTTTATCGGTACCCGGTTTTCATGAAACCGTGACTCGACCGGAAAAAATTCGGGTAACCGCACTTGATCGTCATGGCGACAGTTTTGAAATAGAGCCTGAAGGCCTGTTGGCCGTCTGCATTCAGCACGAAGTTGACCATCTAAACGGCAAACTGTTTGTGGATCATATCTCGTCGCTTAAACGCAAACGCATTCGCTCCAAGCTAGAAAAACAACACAAACAAAACGCTTAAGGCTTCTACTTTCATGGCCCGACCCTTGAACATTATCTTTGCCGGCACTCCGGATTTTGCCGCTACGCATCTTCAGGGCATCCTAGAGCAGGGCGATCATCAAGTCATTGCCGTTTATAGCCAGCCCGACCGGCCTGCAGGTCGCGGCAAAAAGCTTAAGCCCAGCGCTGTTAAACAAGTAGCGCTGGATCATAATATCCCCATTTACCAGCCCACTAACTTTAAACAGCCTGCCGACCAACAAGCCCTTGCCGAGCTTAATGCCGACTTAATGGTTGTGGTGGCTTACGGCTTGCTGCTGCCCAAAGTTATTCTAGATACCCCCCACCTTGGTTGCATTAATGTGCATGCCTCTTTACTGCCCCGTTGGCGCGGTGCAGCGCCCATCCAAAGAGCGATTGAGGCTGGCGACCGTGAAACCGGCGTAATGATTATGCAAATGGATGAAGGGCTGGATACCGGCGATATACTGCTGGAAGCGCGTTGCGATATCAGTGCAACCGATACCGGCGGTAGCTTGCATAATAAACTCGCTAGCATCGGTGTGCCGGCATTAAATAAAGCGCTACAGCAAATAGCCGAACAAGCCATCACTGCAACCCAGCAAAATAATCAACACGCCTGTTACGCCGCCAAAATATCGAAACAGGAACTGGCCATCGACTGGCAGCAGCCAGCGACACTTATCGAGCGAAAAATACGTGCCTTTAACCCCTTTCCTATTAGCTATACCAGTCTGAATGGCGATCGGATAAAAATCTGGCAGGCCTCATTAAGCGAACCAAGCGGCGCCGCTGGCGAAATTATTGCGGCCAATAAAAAATCCATTGTCGTTGCCTGCGGTGAAGGTAGCTTGAGCCTACAAATGATACAACTACCCGGCGGCAAAGCGCTGGATATTCCCGCCGTGATGAATTCCAAAGCCGATTGGTTTACCGCCGGCACCCGCTTCGACTCGATTGAAACAGTATGAGTATTGAATCGATAGATTGCCGTGCTACAGCTGCCCGCTGTCTTGCTGCGGTGTCTAACGGCTCCTCACTATCGCAACAAATTCCTGTGTTTGAAGCACAAGTTATTGAAAAAGACCGCGCGCTATTTCGACAACTTTGTTATGGCGTTTTGCGCTTTTATCCAAGGTTAGCTGGCATTAGTCAACGACTGATCAGCAAGCCGTTAAAAAATAAACATCGGGATATCCAGATGTTGGTTATGCTCGGTCTATATCAGTTGAGTGAAATGCGGATGCCGGATCATGCCGCGGTGAACTCCACGGTTAACGCCACCAAAGTATTAAACAAAGATTGGGCCGCAAGCTTGGTCAATGGCGTGCTAAGGCAATGGCAACGCAAGTCGCAAGCGATCGTGGCACAACTTAGTCCTGCAGAACACCATGCTCATCCTGAATGGTTGCATAAACTACTTAACAAAGTTTGGCCTGAACAAGCCAGTACGATTGAGCAGGCCAATAACAGTCATCCGCCAATGTGCCTAAGAGTAAATCAGCAACATGTCTCGACTGCAGACTATCTTCTACAACTGCAAGGCCAAGCTATAGACGCCAAACCATGTGATTATGCTCAACAGGGCATACGTTTGATTCAGCCAGTCATGGTTGATCAATTGCCCGGCTTTAGCGAGGGCAGCATCAGTGTCCAAGACGAAGCTGCGCAGCTATCTGCCGAACTATTGGCTCTGGCACCACAGCAACGATTACTGGATGCCTGTTGTGCCCCCGGCGGCAAGACCTGCCATATACTGGAAACGGAACCGCAACTAACAGAAGTGATTGGCCTCGATATTGACCCAGAACGATTAAATCGGGTGGCAGAAAATCTACAGCGGCTAAACCTCAAGGCACAACTTATTGCCGGCGATGCCGCCGATATAGACGCTTGGTGGGATGGCAAACCCTTCGATCGTATTTTGTTAGATGCGCCCTGTTCTGCTACCGGCGTTATCCGTCGCAACCCCGATATCAAACTGCATCGCACGCTTGACGATATACAACAGCTACACCAATTGCAGTTTTCTATGTTACAAGCGCTATGGCAAACACTGGCGCCAGGCGGCTTGCTGGTTTATGCCACCTGCTCGGTACTGCCGGATGAAAATGAACATGTGGTTGCCCGCTTCTGTGGCCAGCAAGCTGATGCCGAGCATCAAGTCATTCATGCCGACTGGGGCTTGGCTAGGCCCTATGGCCGCCAGCTATTTCCAAGCGAGCACGGGCATGATGGTTTCTTTTATGCGTTGATTGCCAAAAAAGGGTAAAAATAACGGTAAAAACCCCATGAAAAAATGGCCTTTAGCCAATTAAGACTTACAATAAACAGATAACTATTTTTCTTTAACAACGGCTATATCCATGAAAATCATTATCCTCGGGGCAGGGCAGGTTGGCGCCTCTCTGGCCGAGCATCTCGCCGATGAGCAAAACGATATCACGGTTGTCGATTTAGACAGCGATCGTCTTCGCGAACTGCAAGATCGTCTTGATATCGGCACCGTCACCGGACAAGCTTCCCATCCCGACGCATTGCAACGTGCCGGCGCCGAAGATGCGGATATGCTAATTGCTGTTACCAGTTCTGATGAAATCAATATGGTAGCCTGCCAAGTTGCCTATACCTTGTTTCGTACCCCAACTAAAATTTCCCGACTGCGAGCACTACCCTATTTGGAAAAGCGCAGCATGTTTAATAACGATCAGATTCCGATCGACGTTATTATCAGCCCGGAATTATTAGTCACCCGCCATATCCAGCGCTTGATTGAATACCCCGGCGCATTACAGGTATTGGACTTTGCCGACGGCAAAGTCCAACTGGCAGCGGTTAAGGCGTATCACGATGGCCCCATCGTCGGCAACGAATTGCGCGCTATTCGCAGTCATATGCCCAATGTCGATACTCGGGTAGCCGCCATCTTCCGCCGCGACCGCGCCATTATGCCCATGGCCGATACAGTGGTTGAAGCAGATGATGAAGTGTTCTTTATCGCCTCTAGCGACAATATTATGCCGGTGATGAGCGAACTGCGCGGAGTAGACAAACCCTACAAGCGCCTGTTGATTGCTGGTGGCGGTAACATTGGTGAGCGCTTGGCCAGCGCACTGGAAAATAATTATCAAATCAAAGTGGTTGAGCAAAGCTATGCCCGCTGTCGCCAGCTATCGGAATCCCTACGCAGCACCATCGTATTAAACGGCAATGCTTCCGATAAAGATTTATTAATTGCGGAAAATATCGAAAACGTTGATGTGTTTTGTGCCCTCACCAGTGATGATGAAGCCAATATTATGTCATCTATGTTGGCCAAACGATTAGGCGCTAAAAAAGTAATTACCCTAATCGCCAACCCCGCCTATGTTGATCTGGTGCAGGGGGGTGAAATAGATATCGCGATTTCACCACAGCAAATCACCATGGGCAGTTTGTTAACCCATGTTCGTCGTGGCGATGTATCCAATGTGCATTCCTTGCGACGGGGCGCGGCGGAAGCCCTGGAAGTGATTGCCCACGGCGATGCCCGCTCCTCAAAAGTGGTCGGCAAGCGTCTAGATGAAATTGAAAAAATTGAAGGCTCCTCCATCGGCGCCATTGTGCGTGGCGATGAAGTATTAATCGCCCATCGATATTTAGTGGTTGAACCGGAAGATCATGTCATTGTATTTCTCACCGACAAATCAAAAATAAAACAAGTCGAACGCCTGTTTCAGGTTGGGTTTAATTTCTTCTAATGCATATCGCGCTGATCTTTCGTATTTTAGGCATGCTGCTAATGATGTTCAGCTTAACGCTGTTTACACCCATTGCCGTTTCGCTATGGTATGGTGACGGCGTTTATCCTGCTTTTTTTGTGGCTTTTGCCATTACGGCCGTCAGTGGTGCATTGATGTGGATGCCCACCGCAAAGCGCCAAGCCGATTTGCGCACCCGCGACGGATTTTTAATTACCTCCCTGTTCTGGGCCGTGCTGGGATTGTTCGGCGCCTTACCTTTTCTGTTAGCACCCAATCCTGAATTAACGGTCAGTGATGCGGTATTTGAATCACTATCGGGTCTGACAACCACCGGCGCCACGGTTATTACCGGTCTCGACGATTTACCCAAATCGATTTTATTTTATCGCCAACAACTTCAATGGTTAGGCGGCATCGGTATTATCGTTATCGCTGTCGCCATTCTGCCAATGCTGGGTATTGGCGGCATGCAATTATATCGCGCCGAAACACCGGGGCCGGTAAAAGATAGCAAATTAACCCCGCGTATTGCCGAAACGGCCAAGGCCTTATTTCTGGTTTATGTGCTATTAACGGCAACCTGCGCGATTGCTTATTGGGCGGCGGGTATGTCGAGCTTCGATGCTATTTGTCACGCCTTTTCCACCATTGCGATTGGCGGGTTTTCTACCCATGATGCCAGTATCGGTTATTTTAATAGCCCCGCCATTATGTTGATTGCCTGTTTATATATGATGATTGCGGGAATTAATTTTGCGCTGCACTTTTATGCCTTAAGACAAAGCAGTTATCGGCATTATATTCGCGACTCGGAAAGCCGGTTCTTTGTTTATACTATTTTGGGCGCGGCCGTGATTGTTGCCACTTATTTAATTCTAAATAATACCTACAGTGTTAATGAAGGCCTGCTGCACGGTTTATTTCAAACAATTTCTATTGCCACCACTGCCGGTTTTGTGACGGCAGATTTTTCCGCCTGGCCAAGCTTTTTACCCTTTCTATTAATTTTGCTGTCGTTTATGGGTGGCTGCGCCGGCTCTACCGGCGGCGGCATGAAAGCAGTGCGGGTTATGTTGATGACCAAGCAGGGGGTGAGAGAATTATCACAACTGGTTCACCCCCATGCGGTTATCCCGCTAAAGGTAGGTAACCGCCGTGTAGAAGCCAAGGTCGTTAGTGCGGTATGGAGTTTCTTTGCGGTATATATCTTTGCTTTTATTGTGATTCTGTTTTTGCTTATGGCAACCGGCTTGGATTATACAAGCGCCTTTTCTGCAGTAGCGGCAACCATCAACAACCTCGGCCCTGGGCTGGGCGAAGTTGCTACCAGCTACGGCGGGATTAGTGCGCCCGCCAAATGGATATTATGTTTCTCGATGCTACTTGGACGACTGGAAATCTTTACTCTAATTGTTTTATTTACGCCGGCATTTTGGAGACAGTAAGGTCTGCCGTCATTAATGCTGCTTAACTTCTCGCTTTTTTGATTAAATCATAGGCCGCCTGTATTTCTTGGGCCTTTTCAGTAGCCACTTTCATCATAGCTTCCGGCACACCTTGGGCAACTAATTTATCCGGATGATGCTGACTCATCAGCTTACGATAAGCTTTTTTAATGTCTCGGTCACTGTCAGCACTGCTAACGCCCAAAGCTTTATACGCTTTATCTAACTCATTAGCGCTAGTTTGTCGCTGCCCCTGCTGTTGATACTGACCGCCGGCGAAATTCTGCTGCGCCATTAGCATCGCTAATAATTGTTCAAACTGACGACTGCCTATCCCCAAATAGCCGGCGGTTTTACTGAGAATCTCTTTTTCTGCCTGATGCATTTCACCATCGGCCATGGCGATGCTGAATAAAAATTCCAGTAGTAAAATCGGTAGATTATGACGACGACCACCGTTGGCAATAAATGATGCGATAACCGGCTCTAATTGAAAATCATTTTGTGAACCTAGTTTAAACAAGGCTATAGCTTCTTTGCGATGCTCAGCGGTTAAACCTAGCTGTGCCATCAAGGCTTCCGCCTGTTGAATTTCCTCTTCACTAATGCGGCCATCGACTTTGGCCAAATGACCCATAATTTTAAACGTGGTTTCAAAAAATAACCGCTGTAACTTGGCGCGGTCAGCGCCGTAGTCAAAGCCCATAGCTTGGGCAATGCCTTTATCAAAAAAGTGGCCGGCCAATACGCCAATAATCGCGCCAAAAAAACCGGCCGAGGATAAACCGATGAAACCGCCAATGATCTTTCCAAATATCACGACTTTCTCCAATTAACGTTAACGCCTGTCGCGTTTAATGCCTAGTTGTTATTTTGATAGTATTTTCTGTTGCCTTCGGGCTGCTTTTTAAAGCGTTTATATTCCCATTGATACTGCTCGGGCGCCAGCGCAACACACTGCTCAACACTTTGGTTTAGCACGCTGAGGGCGAGCGACTCATCATCAGCACAAATAGTCTCCGGAACCGCTGTAAACACCAGACGAAATTTGCCGCTATGGTTAATTCTTAAGGCGCTGGCCATAATGACTGTTGCGCCGGTACGTTTGGCCAGCTTTCTTATTAGCGTGGTGGTTAAGGCGGGCGTACCAAAGAAGGGCGCAAAACCGCCACCCGCCATCGGAGGGACTTGATCAGGCAATACCGCTATCATTTCGCCCCTTTTTAACGCCTGCAACAAGGCCTTTACGCCGGTGGTATCGGTGGCAACCAGCTTGGCGCCATTGCGGCTACGGGCTCGGGTCATCAACTGATCAACCGCCTGATTATCCGGTGGCTGATACAT